>DATBIQ010000082.1:0-35543 GCA_036556865.1 Gaiella sp. | reverse complement strand
ACCGGCGTCAGGGCCGCGCGGAGCGAGATCACGCCGGTGGCGACGCTCGACTGGACGACGAAGGAGACGATCTCGCGTCGATCGCCCCCGAGCGGTACCGGTGCGGCGCGCGGGAAGCGGCGAAGCGCGACCGTGCCCGCGGTGCCGACGACCGCGGTCGAGAGCAGCTGGCCGACCGCGAGCGCCCCGAGCGCGGCGGTGACTCCGATCGACGCGCCGACGAGGATCGCGAGCAGCCGGATCCCCATCGTCACCGAGAGGAGCGCCCCACGCAGGTCGTACCGCCCGCGGAGGAGGAGCGCGCTCGCGGAGACGTTCTCGGGCGAGGCGAGCAACGGAAGGGCCGCCCCCGCTGCCATCGGCCCGGCCAGTCCGTCCGTCCCGAAGATGCTGTCCGCGAACGGTGCGAGCGCGAGGATCACGAGCGACGCGAGGGCGCCGCCCGCGAGCTTCAGCTCGAGCGCGCGACGGAAGAGGCGCCGGAGCTTGCCCCACTCCTTTCCCGCGACGTAGCGGAAACCGAACTTCGTGAGGCTCTCCTCCACGGTGAGGTCGAGGAGCGTCTGCGCGAGGCCGACGATCGCCATCACGGTCGCGAAGCGGCCGAAGTCCTGGAGCCCGAGGATCCGCGCCGCCGCGATCGTGCCGAGGATGCCGAGGGCGACCGAGAGGTAGAGCCCGGCTGCGGTCGCGAAACGGCGCCGGAAGACGCTCGGTGCCATGTGACGGCTCAGTGTAGGGGCGCCGGGTGAGGCCCTCGCTACAGTCCGCCGCGTGACGGCCGAGCCGCTGCCCCGGGCGCACCCGTCCGCGGGGACGCTGCGGGCGCTCGTCGGGGACGCGGCGACGGAGGCGGTCGTGCTCGCGGCCGCGGTGCCGTTCCTCTTCCTGCATGCGACCTACCAGCCGACGCTCTCGCTCGGCGTCGGCGGCTCGTCCGTCGACGTCACGCTCGCCGACGCGGCCATCGCGTGCGTGCTCGCCGCCGCGACGGTTCGCGCGCGGCGCGACGGCTGGCGGCCGCTCGTGCGGGCACGCGTCGTCCTCGCCCTCGCGGCGGCCTTCGTTCTCGCAGGTGCCGTGTCGCTCGCCACGCCGTCGCTCCTCGGCGAGGACTACGACCTGACCGCGCACGCGATCAGCCTCGCCAAGTTCGGGTGGTACGCGACGCTCCTGCCCGCGACGCTGCTCCTCGTCCGCTCGACGCTCGACGCCGTGCCGCTGCTCCGCGCCGTGACGGCCTGGAGCGTCGCCGCGACGACCTGGGGGCTGCTGCAGTTCCTCGGCCTCGTCTCGGAGTTCGAGGGGAAGCGGCCCGGGCAGCGCGAGCCGTCGTTCGTGGGGATCCACGACCTCGCCGCGCTGTCCGGGGCCGCGCTCGTCGTCGGGGCAGCCGGGGTCGCGCTCGGCGACGGCCGGCCGTCGGGTCGGCGCTGGTCGCTCGTGGCACTCGCGTCTGGAGCCCTCGGCGTCGTCCTCTCGGGCGCGATGACCGCGGTTCTTGGCCTGTGGCTGGCGGTGGCGGCCGTCCTCCTCGGCGCGCGGGCCGTGCGGGCGCTCCGTCCGCGCGCGGCGCTCACGCTTGCCGTGGTCGTGCTGCTCGTCACCGGCGGCACGGCGGTCATGCGCGCCAACACGATCGAGCGGTTCGCGGAGTTCATCGGGCTTCGCGAGCGCGTCGCCGACACCGGCGTGGAGAGCTACGCGCACCGCACGCTGCTCGCCTACATCGGCGGGCGGATCTGGCTCGACCGGCCCGTCACGGGCGTCGGCTGGCAGGCCTCGACCGAGGAATGGGCGTACGGGCCGTTCCTCGCCGACGCGCGCGAGCGCTTCCCGAACGAGCCCGACCAGGCGTTCCCCTCACCGGACCACCCGTGGGGGATCCAGCTGCTCTACCTCCAGGTCGCGGCCGACCTCGGGCTCGCCGGCATCGCGCTCCTGCTCGGGCTCGCCGCCGCCGGCGTGACCGCGGGGATCCGCGGCCTCCGCTCGTCCCCGGCGGCGCTCGCCGGCCTCGGGTGGCTCTGTGTCGTCGCGGGCGTGTGGACGGGGATCGGCCTCGTCGCGGGGCTCCCGCTCGGGGCATTGACGTGGATCGCCTTCGGGCTGGTGAACCTGCGTGACTGACGAGCGCCTCGACCCGCCGCTCTCGATGCCGACGTACGCCGTGCGGGCGCCGCTCGTGCGCTGGTTGGGCGCCGAAGCCGGCCGCGCCGCCGCGGAGCTCGGCCCGTACCGGCTGCTCGACGTCGGCTGCGGCGAGATGCCGTACCTCTCCCTCTTCGAGCCGCACGCACAGGAGATCGTCGGGCTCGACACCTGGGACAACCCACGCGCGTCGCTGCGCGGGCCGATCGAGGCGATCCCCGCGCCGGATGCGTCGTTCGACGTCGTCCTCTGCGCGCAGGTGCTCGAGCACGTCGACGACCCCGCGCAGGGCGTGCGTGAGCTCGCCCGTGTCACGCGACCCGGTGGCCGCGTGCTCCTCTCGACTCACGGCACCTTCGTCTACCACCCGAACCCCGTCGACCTCTGGCGCTGGACCGGAGCCGGGCTGCGGCGGCTGTTCTCGGAGAACGGCGAGTGGGGTTCGGTTACGGTGTCCGCCGGCTCCGGCACGGCCTCGTCCCTCGCGATGCTGAACGCGATCTACCTCGAGCACGTCCTGCGGCGCACGCCGCTGCGGCCGCTGCGCGGGGCGTTCGTGTCGGCGCTCAATCGCGCGGCGCGCGCGCTCGACCGGCGTGTGGAGCTCCTGCGTGACGAGCGCCCGGGCACGCTCGCAGGCAACTACCACGTCGTCGCCGACCGCGCGTGACGCGAGTCCTCGTCACCGGCGGCGCGGGCTTCATCGGGTCGAACCTCGTCGAGGCGCTCCTCGCGCGGGGTGACGACGTCCGCGTGCTCGACAACTTCTCCACGGGCAGCCGTGCCAACCTCGCAGCGCTCGGACGGGACGTCGAGGTGGTCGAGGGCGATCTCCGTTCGTACGAGCGCGTCCACACGGCCGTGCGCGGCGCCGAGGTCGTCTTCCACCAGGGCGCGCTGGGCTCGGTGCCACGGTCGGTACAGGACCCGCTCACGTCGACCGCGGTCAACGTCGAGGGCACGCTGAACGTCCTGCTCGCGGCGCGCGACGAGGGGATCCGGCGCGTCGTCGCAGCGTCGTCGTCCTCGGTCTACGGCGACGGCGGCACGTTCCCGCGCGTGGAGACGCAGGCGCCGAACCCGCTCTCGCCGTACGCCGTCGCAAAGCTCGCTGCGGAGCGGTTCTGCGTCAGCTTCACGCGCGTGTACGGGATCGAGACGGTGGCGCTGCGGTACTTCAACGTCTTCGGGCGCCGCCAGGACCCGACCTCGCAGTACGCAGCCGTGGTGCCGCGCTTCATCCGCGCGATCGCGGACGGGCGGCCGGTGACGGTGCACGGCGACGGTGAGCAGTCGCGCGACTTCACGCACGTCGAGAACGTCGTCGCGGCGAACCTCCTGGCCGCCGGGGCACCCGAGGCGGCCGGCCGTGTCCTCAACATCGCGACCGGCGGCTCCGAGACGGTCAACCACCTCGCCGAGACGATCGGCAGGATCCTCGACCGGCCCGTCGAGAAGACCTTCGGCCCGGCCCAGCCGGGCGACGTGCGCGAGTCGTGGGCCGATGTGAGCGCGGCGCGCGAAGCGATCGGCTACGAGCCGGCCGTCGCATTCGAAGAGGGCCTGCGGCGGACGATCGATGCAGTGCTCGGGACGAAAGGAGCGTCATGACTCACGCGTTCGGGACAGTCGACGAGCTCGGCGAGGGCTACGGCTTTCGCAAGGTCCGCCACGCACTCGGCGTCGAGGCGTTCGGCGTCAACGTCATCGTGATGCCGCCCGCCTACGAGGGCTTCCACCACTACCACGACGAGCAGGACGAGCTCTACTTCGTCCACTCCGGCACGGCGAGGGTGGAGGTCGAGGGCGAGGAGCGGCTGCTCGGGCCGGGCGGGATGGTGCACGTCTCCTCGACGACGCCGCGCCGCGTCTCGAACGGTGGGACGGAGGACCTCGTGATGCTCGTCGTCGGAGCGAAGGGCGGTTACGTCGGCCGCGACGGTCACATGGTCGACGAGGCCGACGTCGAGCGCCGCGCGAGCTTCGGCTCCTCCTAGCTCAGAGCGCCTCTTCCGGAGGCGGCTCGTCCGGCCCGGCGCGGAGCGCCGCACCGGCGAGCGCGAAGACGACGACCGACAGCCAGTGGATCCCGATCACGTCCGTCTGCAGCCCGAGCACGGCGACGGCGGCGACGGACGCGGCGAGCCACTGTGAGCGCACCACGAGGGCGACGACGAGCGCGACGAGCCAGCCGACGAAGGCGACGAGGCCGAGCAGCCCCGCATCGACGCCCAGCTCGGTGTACGTAGACTCGCCCGCCCTCGGGGTCACGCCGGTGCGCGACGCCGAGACGCCGGCGTTTCCGAGTCCGTAGCCCCACGGATGGCGCGCGACCGTCCGGATCCCGTCCCGGAGCGCGGACAGGTGGCTCGACGTCGAGCTCTCGCCCGTCGAGAACGGGTCGTCGCTCTTCACGCCGCCCGTCGCGGCGTTCTCGCGGAGGCAGGCGAGCTCGGCAGGCGTGTACGTCGTGGTCGGCCCGATCGTCGGAAAGAGGGCGACGAAGGCGATCGATACGGCGACGGAGCCCGCGGCGAGCAGGGCGGGCGCCCACGAGCGCCTCAGGAGGGCGAGCACCAGCAGCCCGGCCGGCAGAGCGACGAGCCCGGCCCGGGTGTGCGTCCAGAGCAGCCCGGCGTACACGATCGCGCCGGCCGCGACCGTCCAGGTGCGCGGCCTGGCTGCGACGAGCAGCAGCAGGACGATCACGAGCGCGTACGCGGTCGCGAGCGGGCTCAGGAACGTCGACACCAGGCGGCGCGCGGGGCTCTCCTCGTCGGTGTTCAGGATCCAGTTCTCGGGCAGCCCCGAGAGGCAGCGGTAGGCAAGCCCGAGCTGCTGCGAGAACCAGTCCGGCACGCCGGAGTCGCGCCACCACTGGAGCGGCACGAGGTAGACGTCCACGAGGCCCCACGCAGCGAGGCCGACGCCGACCGCGACGAGCGCCACCGCCACGCGACGCCACCACGCGCGGTCGAGCACGATCAGCCGGCCGAGGACGTACGCGCCGAGAGGGAGCAGGTGGTGCCGGAGCGCGTAGAGCTCGCCACGTCCAGTCGCGTCACCGCCGAGCCACGACTGCGGGAGCAGCCAGTAGAGGACGACGATTCCGCCGTACGCCAGCGCGAGCCGGTCGGCCCAGAGAAGCCGCGGGCGCGCGCCGGCCGCGATCAGCGCCGCGGCCACGGCGACGAGCAGGAGCGCGTCCTTCCAGGCCGCGACGACGTCGAGTGCCGTGTCGCGGACCCCGGCCTGCCAGAGCAGTGCCATCGCCAGGTTGTGGAGCGCGAGCCCGACGAGCAGGACGAGCAGCGCGACGCGAGGCAGTCGTTGCGTCACGTGGTCGCGACGAGCGTCAGTCCGAGGTTGTGGACCTGGACGTCGCCGGGGAACAGGCCGCGCAGGTCGGCCGGGCCGAGGAGGTGGTTCTCGACGGCCCAGGGCTTCCCGGCGAGCTCGTACACGCGCACGGTCAGCGGGCGCGGGAGCCAGTGCACGAGCGGCAGGCGCGTGTGGACCTCGATCGGAAACCAGCGATTCGGCGTCGTCAGAAACACGTGCCGCCCCACCCGGAGCGCCTCCCGCACGAACGCCGTCTGGCGCTCGCGCCCGCCCACGTGCTCGATCACGGCGTTCGAGTACACGACGTCGAACCTCCCGTCGGCGAACGGCAGCGCGCACGCGTCGCCCTGGACGTAGGCGATTCGCGGATACCGCTCGCGAAAGCGCGTGCCGTCGTGGAGCCCGAGCGCCGTGACCCGCTCCGGCCACGGGTACCGCTCCTCCAAGAGGTTGTGGGTCGTGCAGCCGCTCTCGCCGCCCGCGTCCCCGAGCGACACCTCGTCCACCCCGACGTCGAGCACCGTCGTCGACGGATCGGGACGCATCAGCTCCATGAAGAGGGCGAGCTTCCGCCTCCGCGAGCGGAGCGAGATCGCGTCGGCGAGCCGCACGACCGGAGACTAGGGATGGATGACGACGGGCGTGCCGAGCGGTAGCCGCGCGAGGTCGCGCAGGGTCTGCTCGGTCGCGTGCAGGCACCCCGCGCTCGTCGGGGCGCCGATCGACTCCGATGTCGAAGCGCGACCGTGGATCGCGAGCCTGTCGCCGCCGTTCCAGCCCGCGGGGAGGCGCGGCTGCGTGCCCGAGAGGACGACGACGCAGCACCCGAGCCGCCACCGGGTGCCGGAGATCTGGTCGGACACGTGAAAGCGACCGCTCGGCGTCGGGCTGGCGCCGGCGCCGATCGAGACGCGGCGGCGGAAGACGATCCGACCGCTCTCCCTGAGCGTCAGCAGTCTCTGCGAGAGGTCGGCCTCGAGCGAGTACCGCACTCTGCGGAGTCGCACCGCCGCCGTCCGGGGCACCCAGCCGACGACGCCGTTCCCGAGTACGTCGCTCTCGACCGCGAACCAGTTGCCGCGGCGCTCGACGACGCGGAGCCTTCGCACGGAGCCGAACGAGGTCTTCCAGCGCGCGACGGCGACGGCGCGGCCCGCGGGCGCCCGCCGGATCGCCACCTTGGCGCCGTGGTCGATGACGAGCGTCAGGCCCTGCTGCTCGACCGCCGGCCGAGCCGCCGTCGCCGGCGGTCGTGCGGCGGCGGACGCCGTCGCGGCCAGGAGCACAGCTCCGAGCAAGGCGACGACGGTGACGCGGGCGCGAACGGTGTCAGACACCGAATCCTGTCAACCCCGAGCCGTGCCGATTTCGTGCCGATCCGTCCCCAGCGTGATCCCCGCATGGTTCCTCGCTGGGGACCTCGCTCCCGCAAGGCTGCTGGCACCGCCGCCGTGAGCCCGACCCCCGAACGCCCATACCGATGGCGGTCACCAGCTGTGGAACGATCGGCACGGAATCGGCACACATCCCCCTTGACAGGATTCGGTGTCTGACACCGCGGCGGCCAGCCTACCCGGCGAGTAGTGTCGGCGCCGGTGGTCGAGGACGTCGTCACGCCGGTCGGGCCGTACCGCCTGCGTCTCATGACGAGGGGCGGCTCGTGGCGCGGGGCGCTCCCGGGGAAGCGAGCCGCGACGGCGTGGCAGCTGCCCGACGGCCGCGTCGTCGTCCGGGCGCCGGACGAGGCGTCGCTCGTGACCGCCCGCTTCATGCTCGCGCTCGACGACGACACGGGTGAGTTCCACGACCGGTTCTCCCGTGATCCGCTCGTCGGGCCGTCGGCTCGCGCGCTCGTGGGCTATCGGCCGCTCCGACTCGCCACGGTGACCCATGCCGTCGCGCGCGCGCTCTGCGGCCAGCTGATCGAAGCCCGCCGCGCGCGGGCGATCGAGCGCGCGCTCGTCCGGGCGTGCGGCGACGACGACGTCCTCACGCAGGAGTCGCTCCGCCGTCTTCCGCCGGTGACGCTTCGCCGTCTCGGCCTCGCCCAGCACCGGGCGACCGTCCTCGCGCGGCTCGCCGCAACGCTCGATCTCGAGCGGCTGCGCGAGATCGACGGCAACGCGGCGCTCGCGCGCCTCGGGCGGGAACGGGGAATCGGCCCGTGGTCGGTCGGCGTGATCGCGCTCGAGGGCCTCGGACGGTTCGATCACGGCCTCGTCGGTGATCTCTCGTTCGTCAAGCTGTACGCCGCGCTGACCGGCCGCTGGGTCGAGACGTACGAGACGGCCGAGCTCCTCGCCCCGTACGAGGAATGGCAGGGCCTCGCCGGAGAGATCCTGCTCCTCGGGTGGGCGCGCGGCCTCGTCCCGGGCGCGTCGGCCGACGAGGCGCGGATTGCCCGGCGGCGGGCCCGCCGGGCTGCATAGAGTCTCGTATGGCAGTCGACGAGCGCCGTATCGCAGTCCTCGGGGCGGGCCGTATCGGCGAGGCGCTGATCGCCGGCCTGCTCTCCTCGGGCTGGCGGACGATGGAGGAGATCTCGGCATCGAGCCGTCGGCCGGAGAGGGTGGCCGAGCTCACGGAGCGCCACGGCATCCGCGCGACCGTCGACAACGTCGCCGCCGCGTCGCGCGCTGCGCTCGTCGTCGTCGCGGTGAAGCCGCAGGACATCGAGGCACTGCTCGGTGAGATCGGGCCCGCGATCACGACTGAGCAGACGGTGCTCTCCGTCGCCGCCGCGACGCCGACGGCCACGATCGAGCGCCACCTGGCGGACGGCGTCCCGGTCGTCCGAGCGATGCCGAACACGCCGTCGACCGTCCACGAGGGCATCGCCGGCCTGTGCGCGGGAGCCCACGCCGACGATGCGCACGTGACGCTCGCGGAGGAGGCGCTCGCCCACCTCGGCTCCGTCGTCCGCGTGCCCGAGCGCTCGATGGACGCCGTGACGGCGGTCTCGGGCTCCGGTCCCGCGTACTTCGCGCTCCTCGCCGAGGCGATGATCGAGGCCGGGCTGCTGCTCGGGCTCTCGCGAGAGGTGTCGACGCAGCTCGTCGTCCAGACGATGCTCGGTACGGCGAAGCAGCTGCGCGACGAGCGCATGCACCCCGTCGAGCTGCGCGAGATGGTCACCTCGCCGGGCGGGACGACGATCGCCGCCATCCGCGAGCTCGAGTCGGCCGGCGTGCGGGCCGCGTTCCTCAACGCGATCCAGGCGGCGATGAACCGGGGGCGCGAGCTCGCCGAGGGCGCCGACTAGGGGTAGCTCGGGAGGAGCGGCGAGTCGAGCGGCGGGATCGGGAGCCCTCGCTCACGCGCGAGGGCGTCGAGCACGAGGACGGTGTCGGCGACGCGGACGTCCTCGAGGAAGGCGTCGCGCTCCTCGAACGAGCGCAGCACTGCCTCCCGTAACGAGACGTACGACGTCGCGTCGTCGCGGGCGAGCGCGGCAAGAGCATCCGCGACCGCGACGGGCTCGAGCCCCTCGCCGGCGATCCGCACGGCGATCGGCGCCGCTTCGGCGTCGCGCCCGAGCGCGAGCAGCGCGAGCGCCGCGCAGTAGCCGCCGATCGGCCCCGTGGCATCGGCCGCGCCGGCGTCGAGCGCCGCGGAGGCGTCCGCGCGTGCCCCGTCGAGATCGTCCGCCAGCAGCCGGCAGCGCATCATCGCGATCGGCCGGCCCCAGCTCCCCGGAGGGGCGGCGTGCCAGCTCGTCGCGTACTCGTCCGCGGCGAGGCGGAACCACGTCGCGGCCTCGTCGCGCCGGCCGACCATCGCGCAGGCAAGACCGGCGGCCCAGGACGCCCCGGCGATGCCCGCCAGGCGGAAGTCGTCCCGCTCGCCGGCGACCGTCGGCGTCGCGGCACGGCGGTCGTGCTCGGCGATCGCCCAGGCGCGCTTCGCCTCCCAGTCCATCGCCGGAGTATCGCGCACCATCCCTGATTGAACCGTCAGTCAACGCACCGCTATCCTGCGCTGCGATGGCGCGCGAGCTCCGAGAGGTCGTGTACGTCGACGGTGTGCGCACGGCGTTCGGCCGCGCCGGCGAGGGCGGCATCTTCTGGAGGACCCGCGCCGACGACATGGCCGTCAAGACCGTGCGCGAGCTCCTGCGTCGCAACCCGCAGGCTCCGCACGACCGGATCGGCGACGTCGTCATGGCGGCCACCGCGCAGGTCGGCGACCAGGGCCTGACGCTCGGCCGTGACGTCGCCCTTCTCGCCGGCCTTCCGCACACCGTGCCCGGCTTCGCCGTCGACCGGATGTGCGCAGGCGCCCTCACCGCGGTCACGGCGGCCGCGGGCGAGATTGCGATGGGCGCGTGCGACCTCGCGATCGCCGGCGGCGTCGAGCACATGGGCCACCACCCGATGGGCGAGGACGTCGACTTCAACCCGCGCTTCGTCGCCGAGCGCCTGATCGACCAGAGCGCCGCCGTGATGGGCCAGACGGCCGAGAACCTCCACGACACCTTCCCCCAGCTGACGCGAGAGGACGCCGACCGGTACGCGGCCGAGTCCCAGCGCCGGGCGTCGGAGGCGTGGGCCGACCCGGACGGGGTCTACGCCCGGACGGTCGTCCCGATGAGCGTCTTCACCGACGAGGGCTGGAAGGTCGCGGCGCGCGACGAGTTCCTCCGCCCGGAGACCACCGTCGAGACGCTCGCGACGCTGCGCACGCCGTTCAGGGCCGGCGGACGGGTCACGGCGGGGAACTCGGCCGGGCTGACCGACGGCGCCACGGCCTCGCTGCTCGCCTCGGAGGCGACCGCCGCAGAGCTCGGCCTCGAGCCGCGCATGCGCCTTGTCGGCTTCGCCTACGCGGGCGTCGAGCCGCACCTCATGGGCCTCGGCCCCGTGCCCGCGACGGAGCAACTGCTCGCCCGGACGGGCGTCGCGCTCGACGAGATCGGCCTCTTCGAGCTCAACGAGCCGTTCGCGGTGCAGGTGCTGACGTGGTGCGACGGTGTCGGCGTCGCGCCGGACGACCCCCGCCTGAACCCGTACGGTGGCGCGATCGCCTGCGGACATCCGCTCGCTGCCACGGGCGTCCGTTTGCTCGCCCAGCTCGCCTACGGGTTCGAGCGGCGACCGGAGGTGCGCTACGGGCTGACCGCGCTCTGCATCGGCCTCGGCATGGGCGCGGCGCTCCTCTGGGAGAACGTGCGCAATGGCTGACGTCCCCGTCACGCAGTTCCACCTGCAACGCCTCCACACCAGGGTCGGCCCGATCGCGCTCGTCACGATCGACAACGGCGCGGACTGGCGGAAGCCGTCGAGCTTCGGGCCCGAGGCCCTCGAGTCGCTCGCAGGCGTCCTCGGCCGGCTGCGGACGCGGGACTGGCGCGGGCTCGTGCTCACGGGCAAGCCGCTCGTCTTCGCCGTCGGAGCAGACATCACGCAGTTCCCGGGAATCACCCCGGAGCGTGCGCGCGAGGGCGGGAAGGCGGGTCACGAGCTCTTCGGGCGCCTCCGCGAGCTGCCGTTCCCGACGCTCGCCGCGGTGAACGGCGCCGCGCTGGGGGGCGGGCTCGAGATCGCGCTCCACTGCGACGTCCGCACGCTCGCGGCGAACGTGCGCCACCTCGGCTTCCCGGAGGTCTTCCTCGGCCTCTTCCCCGCCTGGGGCGGGACGCAGCTCACTCCGCGCCTCGTCGGCGCGGCGGCGGCCGTGAAGCTGGTCGTCGACAACCCACTCGCGCAGAACCGGATGCTCCGTGCGCCCGAGGCGCTCGAGCTCGGCCTCGTCGACCACGTCCTCGAGCCGGTCGAGTTCCTCGACGAGTCGATCGAGCTCCTCCTTCGCCGCGTCGAGTCCGGTGAGGGGAAGCGAGAGCTTCTCGCCGCGGATCTCTCCGACGCGGCCGAGGTCGTCCGCAAGGCCCGTGCCCGGGTCGACGACGCCGTCCACGGCCAGGCGCCCGCCCCATACCGCGCGCTCGACCTGATCGAGGGGGCGGCGACGTGGACGCTCGAGGAGGGCTATGCCGCCGAGGAGGAGGCGCTCGCGGAGCTGCTCCCGGGACCCGAGGCACAGGCGTCGATCTACGCCTTCGACGTCGTCGAGCGGCGGATCAAGCGCCCGGCCGGCGTCCCCGAAGCGACTCCTCGTCGCATCCAGCAGGTCGGGATCGTCGGTGCCGGCCTGATGGCCACGCAGCTCGCGACACTCTTCCTCCGGCGGCTCGAGGTGCCGGTCGTCCTCACCGATGTCGACGCCGAGCGGGCCGCGCAGGCGGTCGAGTCGATCCGCGGCGAGCTCGCGGGCCTCGTCGCCAAGGGCCGCCTCACCGACGGCAAGGCCCGGTTTCTCGGCTCCGTCGTGACCGCAGGCGACGGCACCGACGCGTACGCGGGCTGCGACCTCGTGCTCGAGGCGGTCTTCGAGGAGCTTTCGGTGAAGCGCGAGGTCTTCGGCGCGCTCGAGGCGGTCGTCTCGCCCGAGTGCCTGCTCGTCACGAACACCTCCGCGCTGTCGGTGGCCGCGATGGCGGAGCGGCTCGCCCATCCGGAGCGCGTCGTCGGCCTCCACTTCTTCAACCCGGTGGCGGTGCTGCCGCTCGTCGAGGTCGTGAGGACGCCGACGACGGACCACGTGACCCTCGCGACCGCCTGGGACGTGGTCGGGAAGCTCGGCAAGCGCGGCGTCCTCGTGAAGGACGCTCCGGCATTCGTCGTCAACCGGCTCCTCGCGCGCCAGTCGACGGTGCTCATGCAGGCGCTCGAGAGCGGCTCGACCTTCGAGGAGACCGACGAGGCGGCCCTGCGGCTCGGGATCCCGATGCCGCCGTCCGCCCTCCTCGCGATGGTCGGCCCGAAGGTCGCGAACCACGTCCTCGAGACGCTGCACGGGGCCTTTCCGGAGCGGTTCCCGCTCTCGCCGACGCTGCAGGCGCTGGCTGACGGAGAGTTCCCCGCGCTCGAGCCGAAGGACGACCGTCCGACCGTCGACGAGATCCACGAGCGGATCCTCGAGTCGCTCGCCGACGAGGCGCGCCGGATCCTCGACGAGGGAGTCGTCGCCTCGGCGGCCGAGCTCGACGCGTGCCTCGTCCTCGGCGCCGGCTACCCGTTCTTCCGCGGCGGGATCACGAAGCACCTGGACCAGACCGGTGTTTCTCAGCGCGTCAGCGGGCGGCTGCTCGGCGACGCCTGAGGACTCGTCTCGGGCCGCGGATTCGGGTAGTCTGCGGGGTGCAGCGACGCTGGCGCGGGAACGACGCCCGAGTGCGCTGCCTTCCTCGAACGGTTGCGTAGGACTGGGCGGCGCGTTTCGAGGCTGCTGCGCACATGCAGGACTCCACGACCACTCAGAACACGACGGCCGGGGCGCTTCCGGACCTCGAGCGCGCCGCGCATCGGGCCGAGCGCTGGTTCGGCGAGCCGTTCCTCCACCCGGGCGAGGACGCGGACGTCGCGCTCGCGCCGGGCACCGCGCGACGCCTCGCGCTCGACGACGCGATCGACGAGATCGAGGCCGGCAACCGCACGCCGTCGCCCGGCTGGAAGGTGCGCTACGGCTTGATGCTCGGCCTCGAGCGCGTGCTCGCCGCCGAGACTCCTGCCACCGCCGCCGGCACCGCGCTCCGGCGGCACCAGATCGACGCACTCGCGGGGATGCTCACGGAGCTGATCGCCGCCACCCAGCGCAACGCGGAGGAGAACGGCAACGGCTCGGGCAACGGAAGCGTCGCCGACCTGGTCGAGGAGAGCGAGCTCGAGGACGAGGAGGACGCAGAGCTCGTCGACGAGGACGTCGAGGAGCCCGAGCAGGGCTTCGCCGGTGACGATCCCGGCGCGTCGCGCCGCTACCGCTTCCGCCACCCCACCGCGTCCGGGAAGACCATCGCGGCGGCAGGATTCGTCGAGGCCGCACGCCACCTCGGCGTGTTGATCCTCACGCACCGCCGTCTGCTCGTCGACCAGTTCCGCCGCGATCTGACGACGGAGGGCTACGGCGACCGACTCACCGACGCGATCGAGCGCGGCAAGGAGCCGCTTCGGTCCGACCCGATCACGATCCAGACGTACGCCTGGTTCGCGCGCCACGGGGACGAGCTCTCGCGCACCGCGTACGGGCTCGTGATCTGCGACGAGGCCCACACCGCGCTCGGGGAGAAGACCTCGACCGCGATCCGCCGGTTCTCCGAGCCGCTCTACATCGGCATGACGGCGACCGAGCAGCTGATCGCGAAGCAGGTCTCCGACGTCTTCCCGGCCTCCGTCGACGACCTCCCGCTCACGGACGCCGCGCGACGCGGGCTGATCGCGCCGCTCCGGTCGCTGCGCGTCCCACCGGTCGCCGCGATCAACTCGGTGCCGATCGTCGGCGGGGACTTCGAGGAGCGCGCGCTCGCCGCCGCCCTCGACCACGTCGCGCTCAACCAGGCGGCTGCGAGCCTCTACCGCGACCGCTTCGGCTCCACGCCCGGGATCGTGTACGCGGCCGGCGTCGACCACGCGTACAACCTCGCCCAGGAGTTCCGCGCGGCCGGCCTCAAGACGATGGCGGTCTCGGGCCGGACGCCGCCGCGCGAGCTCGCGGAGACGCTCGCCGCCTACGAGCGAGGCGAGATCAACGTCCTCGTCAACGCGCAGCTCCTCGCCGAGGGCTGGAACTCGCCGCGGGCGACCGTCTGCATGCATCTCGCGCCGACCGCCTCGAAGCGCGTCTACCAGCAGCGGATCGGCCGGATCATGCGGACGCATCCACGCAAGGAGGCGGGCATCGTCGTCGACTTCGTGCCGAAGGGCGCGACGCACTCCGAGCGCGTCGTGTCGCTCCACTCGCTGCTCGACTCGGACTTCTACCGCGAGGGCGCGCGCGTCACCCCCGCTCCCCGTCGCCGCTCCGCGCGCCGCGCCCGCCGGCGGCTCTCACCGGCGCCGTGGCTCGTGCCCGTGACGCAGGACGTCGCCCGCCGGCTCGCGGTGATCCAGCGCGAGTGGCAACGCGTCGACCCCCGGTTCCTCGACGAGGACGAGCAGCGGTTCTGGGCGACCATCGCGGGCCGCCAGATCCGCTTCGACCAGCGCGCCGAGTTCGCGCGGAAGTTCGCGGAGGGACGCGCCGGCAAGGGTGCGCTGGAGACGTTCCTCTCCGTGTGCGCCGCCGAGAACCCGAACCGTCGGCTACGGATGACGGCCCTCGCCGACCGCGTCGCCACTCCCGTCGAGCGCGCCGACTTCGACGATCTCGTCACGCTGGTCACGCAGGCGCCGCCGTGGGAGAAGGACCGCGCGGCCGGCGTCCGCATCCTCCTGCGCGCCGTGGGCGAGGGGAAGGCCGACGCCCCGGAGCAGATCCTCGGCCGGTGGACCTGGCGCCTCGCACGCTCGGTTCGCAAGACGCTCGACCGCAAGGCGAGCCAGGAGTTCCCCGAGGCGAAGCGGCTGCTCGGCGCGGTTGCGAACTCGCGTGGTCACCGGCACGAGGACAACGTCGCGCAGCTCGTCCGGATCGCGGCCGCACTCCCCCTGCCGGTCGGTGCGGCGCTGCTCGCCTCGGCCGAGGGCTACACACCGCGGGCGAACGGGGCGCTCGACCGTGCCCGCGAGGAGCTCGGCCCGATCCAGGAGATCGCAGCCGCGCTCGCCGAGAGCCTCCCCGCCCCGAAGGCGCCGGCCCGCAAGTCGCGCCGTCGCAGGCGCAAGCGCCGGCCGGCCGAGGCCGTCGTCGCCTCCGGCGAGCCCGGCGCGGAGCAGGCGACTGCTCCCGGAGCGGACGCCGCCGCGCCCGAAGTCACCTCTGCCGCCGAGGGGGACGGCACTCCGAGCTAGCCCTTCGGCCCGTCGGGCTCGTCGGGCGGGCCGTGCTCCCGCTCGCGGAGAAAGCGCGTCAGCTCCGCCGCGAGCGACTCGCCGCTCGGGAGCTCGCCGCCCTCCGCGAAGGACTCGATCGTGTCCGCGCGCTGCTCGAGCTCCTCGACGTAGGCCTGTGTGTCCGGGTCCGAGGCGACCGCCTCGCTCACCTGGCTCGCATACTCGCTCTCGGCCTCGTCGAGCTCGGTCATGTCGATCGGCGCCCCGAGGAGATCGGCGAGGCGGGTGCACAGCGCCTTCGCCGCTCGCGGGCTCGGCGCGAGCGAGACGTAGTGCGGAACCGCCGACCAGAGGCTCACCGAGCGGAGCTCGGCGGCGCGGCACGCGTCGTGGAGCACGCCGACGATCCCCGTCGGGCCCTCGTACCGCGAGAGCTGGAGGCCGAGCTCCTCGACGAGCTCGGGATCCGTCGCCGCGCCCGTCACCGGCGCCGGCCGCGTGTGCGGCACGTCGGCAAGCAGCGCGCCGAGCGTCACCACGAGCTCGACGCCGAGATCACGCGCGAGACCGATCACGAGCTCGGTGAACGCCCGCCAGCGGTAGTTCGGCTCGACGCCGACCAGGATCACGGCGTCGCGGTCGGCCCCTGGGATCGCCGCGTGGTAGAAGGCGTTCTCCGGCCACTCGATCCTGCGGGTCAGCCCCTCGTCGAGCGTCACGGTCGGCCGGACGGCCTGGAAGTCCATGAAGCCCTCGGGATCGACGTCCGCGAAGCGCGTCGCATCCCACTGCTGCACGAGGTAGCCGGCTGCGACCGTCGCGGCCTGGCCGCCGTCGTTCCAGCCGCGGAATGCGGTGATCATCACCGGGCGGCGGAGCGTGGGCAGCTCGCCGATGCGGAGGTCGTCGGAGGCCATCGCGACAGCGTAACTGCGGTCAGCGAGACCGCACCGGCTCGCCGAGCGCCTCGACCCGCTCGGCCGAGCGAGCGACGAGCGCGAGCGGCGGGCGCCAGAGCGTGTACGTGACCGCGACCGTGAGGGCCCAGATCGTCGCAGCAAGCGTCACGTGCACCAGGACGAGGCCCCAGGGCAACGCGTTCCGGTACTGGATCTCGCCGACGAGCATCTGCACGAGCAAGACGCCGAGCAACACCAGCGCGAGTCGCGCGACGCCGGGAACCGACCTGCGCGCCCGGAGGAGCTGCCAGCCGACGAGCAGCAGCCCGATCCCGAAGACCGCGGTCGCGCGCACGTGGACGTAGACGGTGTCGCGGATCCCGAGCCCGAGTCGGTGCACGTCCTGGTCCGCGCCCGGATGGGGCCCTGACGCGGTCGCGACCGCGCCGGTGACGACCATGACCGCGCATGCGACCACGCCCGCCACGGCGACGAGCCGCAGCCAGCGAGGAACGACCGGGCCGGCGAGCCCGGTGGCGTTGCTCCACGCCTCGAACGCCACCACGACCGAGAGCGCGACGACGACGAGCGCGAGCAGGAAGTGCGACATCACGGCGAGCGGATGGAGATCGAGGATCACCGTCACCCCGCCGAGCGGGATCTGGGCGACCGTACCGAGGAACGCCGCGAGCGCGACGTGGACGACCCAGGCCGGCAGGCTCGCGACCCGGCGGGCCGCATGCCAGGTGGCGAGGGACGCGAGGATCCCGCCGACAGCGATCACGCGGTTGCCGAACTCCACCATCGGGTGGAAGTCCATCGCGGGGAACGGCGTCGAGCCGCAGCGCGGCCAGTTGTCGCAGCCGAGGCCCGACCCGGTGAGGCGCACGAAGGCGCCCGAGGTCACGACGAGGCCGAGCACGGCGACCGTCCCGACGGCGAGCTGGAGGAAGCGGCGCGACGAGACCGGCCCGCGAAGTCGCTCGCGCATGCTCATCCGAGGCTCACGCCGCTTCCCGCCTCGACGTGGCCGACGGCGTGGAGCGGGAGGCCCGCGCCCGCGAAGGTCGCCTCGAGCACCACGCGCTTGTCGCGCGGGAGCGTGACGAGGAGGCCGCCGGCCGTCTGCGGGTCGTACGCGAGCGCCTCGACCGCGGCGGATGCCGTGCTCCGGACGTGCTCGCCCGCAAACTCCCGGTTCCTGCGGTCGCCGCCGGTTCGCACGCCCGCCTCCGCCAGCTCGAGCGCGCCCGGCAGGGCCGGCAGGCGATCCGCGGCAAGCGCGATGTGGACGCCGGAACGCTCGGCCGTCTCGTGCGCGTGACCGAGCAGCCCGAAGCCGGTCACGTCGGTCACCGCGTTCGGCGTGAACGAGCGGAGGGCGTCCGCCGCGTCGCGGTTCAGCTCCGTCATCGTGGCCACGGCGGCCGCGAGCGCACCGTCCGGCGCTCGCCCGTCGCGCACGGCCTGCAGGACGAGCCCGGTCCCGAGTGGCTTCGTCAATGCGACGACGTCACCCGCCCGCGCCCCACTCTTCCGCCAGACGCCGTCGGGGTGAACGGTGCCGACGACGGCGAGCCCGTACTTCGGCTCCTCGTCGCGAATCGTGTGGCCGCCGGCCAGGATCGCGCCCGCGTCACGCGTCGCCTCGCCGGCTCCCGCGAGGATCTCGCCGAGGACGCTCGTCGGCAGCTCCTCCGGAAACGCCGTCACCGAGAGCGCGAGCAGCGGACGGCCGCCCATCGCGAACACGTCGTTGAGCGCGTTCGTCGCGGCGATCCGCCCGAACGTCCGGGGGTCGTCGACGACGGGCGGGAAGAAGTCGACGGTGAAGACGAGCGCCGTTCGCTCGTCGAGGCGGTAGACGGCCGCGTCGTCGGCGGGGTCGAGGCCCACGAGGAGGTCTGCCGCTTCCGCCGGGACGATGCCTTCGAGCAGCTCCTCGAGCCGCGCGGCCGAGTACTTGGCCGCGCAGCCACCGGCCTTCGCGAGGCTCGTCAGCGTCGGCTGGCTCACGCTCCGAGTGTAGAGACGACCTGGCCGGGCCCCGGTGCGAGGCGGCCGGCAGGAGACATCGCGGACGGGCCGAACTCCTCGCGCAGACGGAGTGGATCTCCCCCTTCCCTCCCTCGTGCTCCGCGGAGGCCGCCGGACGTCTGGCGGCCTCCGTCTGTGAGAGGATCGCCGCGTGCGGAGCGCTCTCGTCACCGGCGGCTCGTCGGGCATCGGGCTCGCCGTCGCGCGGATGTTGCGGGAGGAGGGGTATGCGCTCACGCTCGCAGCGAGGAACGTCGAACGGCTCGAGGCGGCCGCTCAGGAGCTCGAGGCGACCACGTTCGCCGTGGACGTTCGCGACGAGTCGGAATGCGCGCGCCTCGTGGCGACGCACGTGGAGGCCCATGCGGGGCTCGACGTGCTGGTCAACTCGGCCGGCGTGGGCATCGCAGGGAGGATCGGCGACACGTCTGCGAAGCACTTCGACCTGCAGCAGTCGGTCAACCTGCGCGGCGCCTTCCTCGTCACGCGGGAGGCGCTCCCGGCGCTCCGCGAGTCGCAGGGCTACGTCGTCAACCTCGCATCGATCGCGGGGACGATCCCGACGCCGGGACTCGCGACGTACGGCGCCGCCAAGGCCGCGCTGATCGCGCTCACCCGCTCGCTCGTGCGCGAGGAACGGGATGCCGGCGTGCGCGCGACCGCACTCTGTCCCGCGTTCGTCGACACCCCGATGACGACGTGGACGGGGCTCGGGAGCGCAGAGATGATCCAGCCGGACGACTGCGCCGAGGTCGTCCGGTCGCTCCTCCGGCTCAGCCCGGCGGCGCGTGTCCCGGTCGTCGTGATCGAACGCGCGGGCGACGACGTCGTCTGAGGGCCGAAAGGACGCTCAGTCGTCCGTGCCGGGCGCGAGCGCGCCGAGCGAGCCGTCGTCCCCCGTGAGCCCGAGCCGGCCGTAGAGAGAGAGCTTCCCGCGCGAGTCCTCGATGTCGAGGAGCCGCATCGTGAGCTGCCCGATCCGGTCGAGCGGCCCGAAGGTCGCGTCCTCGACGCGCTCCATGGACAGCCGCTCGGGGTGGTACGTCGCGTTCTCGGAAACGGTGTCGAGGATCGTGTAGTCGTCTCCGCGACGGAGCTCGACCGTCACCTCGCCCGTGACGGCGCTTCCGATCCAGCCCGAGAGGCCCTGGCGCAGCATCAGCGCCTGGGGGTCGAACCAGCGTCCCTCGTACAGCAGCCGCCCGAGCCGCCGACCTCCGCTCCGGTACTCGTCGATCGTCGCCTCGTTGTGGATCGCGTTCACGAGCCGCTCGTAGGCCAGCCAGAGGAGCGCCATCCCCGGCGCCTCGTAGATGCCGCGGCTCTTCGCCTCGATGATCCGGTTCTCGATCTGATCCGACATGCCGAGCCCGTGGCGCCCGCCGATCGCGTTCGCCTCGAGGACGAGCTCGACCCGGTCGTCGAAACGCCTGCCGTTCAGCGAGACGGGCCATCCTTGCTCGAACCGCACCGTCACCACCTCGGAAGCGATGTCCACCGCCGGGTCCCAGTGGGCGACGCCCATGAGCGGCTGCACAAGCACGAGCGAGCGGTCGAGCAGCTCGAGCTGCTTCGCCTCGTGCGTCGCTCCCCAGAGGTTCGCATCGGTCGAATACGCCTTCTCGACGCTGGCCCGGTAGGGCAGGCCCCGCTCGAGCAGCCATTCGCTCATCTCCTTCCGGCCGCCGAGCTCTGCGACGAACGCCGGGTCGAGCCACGGCTTGTAGATCCGCAGCCGCGGGTTGGCGAGGAGCCCGTAGCGGAAGAACCGCTCGATGTCGTTGCCCTTGTACGTCGAGCCGTCGCCCCAGACGTCGACGCCGTGCTCGCGCATCGCATGAACGAGCATCGTTCCCGTGACGGCCCGCCCGAGGGGCGTCGTGTTGAAGTAGGTCTTGCCGGCCGACGAGACGTGGAAGGCGCCGCAGCGCAGGGCGACGAGGCCCTCGTGCACGAGGTGCGGCTTGCAGTCGACGAGCACCGCCTCCTCCGCACCGACCTCCGTCGCACGGGCGGGGATTGCGGCCACGTCGTCCTCGTCGTACTGGCCGAGGTCCGCGGTGAGGGCGTATGGGACGGCCCCGTGCTCGCGGATCCAGGCGACCGCAACCGTCGTGTCGAGCCCACCCGAGAACGCGATCCCGACGCGTTCGCCGGCGGGCAGCGACGTGAGGACGTGCGACATGCCGGCGCCCGCTAGCGCACCTTGGCGACGGCCCGTTCGAGCTCTCCGGCAGAGAACGCGCCCTCGAGCCTCGCCCGGATGACGCCCTTGCGGTCGACCACGAACGTGAACGGCTCCGTGGGCAGCCGCCACTGGGACACCCACTGGTTCACGCCCTTCGCCGGATCGTTGTCCTTGTAGATCTCGACGTGAATGAAGCGCACGCCCTTCGAGGCAGGCCGCTTTCGCACGGACGAGACCACGTCGACCACCGGGCCGCAGGTTCGTGACTGGCAGTACTGCGGCGTCGCGAACGCGACCACGAACGGCTCGTGGGCCGCGAGCGCCTGCGCGACCGAGGTCGAGTAGAGCGCGCGGTCGGCGGTGCGCGACGTCGTCAGCGCGGAAAGATCGCCGCCGGTGCTCGCGAGCGTCGGCGTCTTCGAGACGATCGCCCGGTCGCCGACGCCCGGAGCGGCGGTGTGCGCGCGCACGACCATGTTGCCGAGCGCCTGGATCTTCCGGCCGCCGACCGGCTGGGCCAGGTACCAGTACGTCCCGGCCGACGGGGCGGTGACGGTCGCCACGTAGATCCCGTCGGCGCCAGCCGACTCGCCCCCCGGGACGCCGATCGGCTCGAGGCGAGCCGTCGTCTCGGCGAACGGCACCTGCTTCAGGCCCGTGGCGACCCAGACGCGCGCCGTGGGCCGCTCGATCAGCTTCGACTGCTTGTCGACGATCAGGAACGAGATGCGGTTCGAGCCGACGGCGTTGTCGGACGTCCCGGGGACCGCGGCGACGTCCTCGCCGGCGGCGCGGTAGAGCTGTTCGATCGTCGGCTCGGATGCCGACGCCGTCGACGACGCCGTCGTCCCTCCGGCCGCCACGCCGTCCGAGCTCCCGCCGCAGGACGCGGCCAGGAGCCCGGTGCCGAGCGCGACGACGATGGCTGCGGCGAACGGGCGCCTCACGCACCCAATCTAGCCGCAGGCCAAGGAGAGGTCGGCCTCAGTCGCCGTCGGGGAACGTCCTGTTGAGCCTGAACTGGCCCAGGAACGCGGCGAGCAACGCCAGGTTCACGAGCGCCAGGATGAGGCGTGCTTTGCTCATTTCCGTACCTCCTTTCCTCAGAAGCGGACGACAGCGAGTGCTTCAGCAGCGTTTCGGTACCAACGCGCCGCCTCGCGGGGGTCTCCCCTCCGCTCCGCGAGGTCGCCAAGCGCTACCCACGCCCCCGTCCGGTGCGCGACGGACTCCATCTGCTCGAACGCAGAGTCCGCGGCCCGGAAGCACTGCTCCGCCTCGTCGAGGCGGCCCCGCTCCAGCAACGAGCGGCCCAGCACCAGGTTCGACTGGCCGATCTCGTCGAGGAAGTCCTCACGCCCCTCGAGGAGCGCGAGCGCCTTGCGTGCATGCTCGTCGGCCGCCTCGTGGTCGCCGAGGTGCTCGTGCACCGCCGCCAGGCTCCCCAAAGCCTGTGCGGCGTCCGGCTGCGAGCCGGCCTCGACGGCGAGCGCGAACGACGCCGTCAGATGATCGATCGCCTGCTCGGGGTGCCCGAGCAGGAGCTGGAGGCCGCCGAGCGTGAGCATGAGGCGGCCGGTGTTCCGTTCGTCGTTGAGCTCCTGGTAGATCGCCTTCGCCTGCTGCGCGTACTGGCGGGCGAGCACCCACTGGCCGAGCTTCTCCGTGACGAGCGATGCCTGGAGGTATGCCCCTGCGACGACCCGGGGGTCGTCCATCGCCTGCGCGAGCTCGATCGCCCGCTCGACGTCCTCGCGCGCCGCCTCGTAGTCGCCCTGCCGGCGCCTGCAGCGCGAGCGCCACGCGAGGATCCGCGCACGCAGGACGTCCGCAGGGAGGCCCGACCGCTCGGCGAGCTCGAGCGCCTCGTCGAAGAGCGCGATCGCGCTCGGGATGCTCGAGATCCGGTGCCGGCAGCAGCCGAGCCGGAACAGCACGTCGGCGCGGTCGAGGTCCGAGAACTGCGGTAGCTCCGTCAGCTCACGCGCCTGCTGCAGGACGGCGATCGCGTCGTGCGACGCCCCGAGCTCCTGCAGCGCCCAACCCTCGCCGGCGAGTGCCCGGAGCTCGAGCTCGGCCGAGCCGAGCGAGTGGATCTCCGCGCGCGCCGCTCTGAAGGCTTCGACCGCCTCCTCGTCGCTGTGCGCCTCCGAGAGCGCCTCCGCCTGCGCGAGCTTCGCCTCGACGCGGCTGCGTGCGTCGGCGGAGACGCCGTGGAGGAGGAACTGCTCGTCGACGCCCAGGCGGTCGGCGAGCCAGGCGACCGTCGCCGCGGTCGGCCGGGTCTTCCCGCGCTCGATCTGGCTGACGTACTCCTTCGAGAAGCGCTCGCCGGCCAGCTCCGACTGCGTCAGTCCCGCAGCGACCCGGAGCGCGCGCACGCGGTCGCCGACGCTCCGGCTGCCGGCGTGCGTCGCAGACCGGAGAGTGGCGGCCGCATCGCGCATTCCGCTGTCACTGAAGCCGCCACCCCCGGTTCCGCCCTCCCCCGATGGGGTGAAACGGTCTGTCGAGCCGGGACCCATGAGTGAAGTGAACCATAGCGCGGATCACTTGACCGAGGTACTTGACTTTTCGGGACATGACCCCTAGAGTCATCTCACGACGCACCTTCCAGACGCCAGGATGGTGCTCGGGGCGTTACCAGCGGGACCGGCGCGAACACCGGAGAACAGCGTGACTGGGCCGCAGAGTCACGAGCTCCGTTCGAGCCCCCCACCAAGGGTCGCCTCCTTCTGAAACGCCCCCGGAAGCCGCAGCCGGGGGCGTTTCTCGTCCGGGCCGGCGGCCCGGACCTGAAGCACCCTCTCAGACGGTGTCCGACTTAAAGCCAGGCGCGGGTGAGGACGGCCCGAACCCGGGCTGGTAGGGTCGCGGGCGCATGGCCGCGGTCGACTACTTCATCAAGTTCGACGGCATCAAGGGCGAGAGTGCCGACGTCAAGCACAAGGACGAGATCGACGTCGAGTCGTGGACCTGGGGCGAGACGAACGCCGGCGGGACCGGGCCGGGCAGCGGTGGCGGCGCGGGCAGGGTGTCGATGCAGGATTTCCAGTTCGTCATGCGGCTGAACCGCGCGAGCCCGGCGCTGATGAGGGCGTGCGCCACGGGGCAGCACATCAAGACGGCAACGCTGTCGGCCCGCAAGGCCGGCAAGGGGCAGCAGGAGTACCTCACGTTCAAGTTCCGCGACGTGCTCATCAGCTCGTTCCAGACGAGCGGCTCCGAGGAGATGCCCGTGCCGACCGACTCGGTGTCGTTCTCGTTCGCCAAGCTCGAGGTCGAGTACAGGCCGGAGAAGTCCGACGGCTCGCTCGGGTCGGCGGTCGACTTCGGGTTCGACCTGAAGACGAACAAGTCGTTCTAGGGACCTTCGGTCGGGCGGCCGAGCCGTGGAGCCCGTTCGCGCTGTCTCGCCTCTCCGGCGCCCCGACCCTCCGAGGGCCGAGGCCGCCGAGGCAGCAGTCGGGCTTTCCCTGCTGCTGCGCAAGGCCGGGTACGAGTCGCACCGGATCCAAGCGCGGCTCGCGACGGGCGACGAGCTCCTCGCCCGCTCACCCGAGCTGCCGTCCTACCTGCGCCGGCTCGGCGACGAGGACGAGCTCGCCCTCCTGCTGCGGCTGTTCCTGCTCGGCGTGCCGGTCGGGCGCACCCGTCTCGACCGGCTCGTCGGCCCCGAGCTGCGGCAGCTCCTGGCCGCCGCCCGGCTCCTGGTCGAGGACGGTGCGCTCGTCCACGGCGCCGCGCGGCTCGTCCCCCACGACGAGCTGCTCATCGCCTCCGATCATGTCGGCGCCGCGGAGGAGCACGCCGACCACGTGCCCGGCGTCCATCGCCCGTCGGTTGCCCTCGCCCATCTGACGGTCCGCGGCAAGGGCGAACGTGCGCTCGATCTCTGCACCGGAAACGGCATCCAGGCGATCCTGCTCGCGGCGCACGCGAGCCACGTCGTCGCGACCGACGTGAACAGGCGGGCGCTCGCCTACGCGACGTTCAACGCGGCGCTCAACGGCGTCACGAACGTCGAGGTGCGCGCGGGCAGCTTCTTCGAGCCCGTCGAGGGCGAGCGGTTCGACCTCGTCGTCGCGAACCCGCCGTACGTCGTGTCGCCGGAGAGCGCGTACCTCTTCCGGGACGGCGGCCTCCGCGGCGACGCCGTGTCGGAGCTCGTCGTCCGCGGCACGCCGGCCGTGCTCGCGCCCGGCGCATTCGCTTGCGTGCTCGTCTCCTGGGCACTCGATCCGGACGATCCCGCTGCACGTCCGAGGCAGTGGCTCGAGGCCTCGGGCTGCGATGCCTTCCTGCTCCACACGTCGACGGACGACCCGCTCGAGACAGCGACCGTGTGGAACCGCGAGCTCCTCGACCGGCCCGACCGGTACGCCGAGGCGCTCGACCGCTGGCTCGCGTACTACCGCGAGCTCGGCATCGACCAGCTCGGCTACGCGTGCCTCGTGCTGCGCAAGCGGCACGACGGCCGTGACGCGTCAGCGGCGGGCTGGGTCGAGGCGCTCCAGCTGCCGCGCGCGGCCCTCCGGCCCGCCGGCCGGCACGTCCGCAGGCTCTTCGAGACGCACGACACGCTGTCCGCGCTGACCTCGGACACGGAGCTCCTCGAGCGCAGGCTCCGGGTCGTCGAGGACGCCGTGGTGAGCCAGGAGACCCGCTTCAGCGGAGGCCACTGGCACTCCGAGCTGCTGACGCTCCGGCTCGAGCACGGGCTTCCCTTCTCGGCCGAGCTCGATCCCTCCACTGCGCGGCTCGTGCGGGAGCTCGACGGCTCGAGGACGCTGGCGGAGGCGCTCGCAACCGCCGTCGACGGTGACGCCGCGGGCGAGGGGCTCGAGCTCGCGCGCCGGATGGTCGCGATCGGCTTCCTCGAGCTCGGGTGACGGGGGTGCCGTTCGCTCAGGCGCTAGGCGGTCGGGCCGCTGGCCGCCGGAGGCGGAACCGGGACCTGCGCCCAGGCGAGGATCTTGCCGTGGCGCACGCGGAACACCGCAGCGGCCTTCTGTCCCGGCGCGTCGCAGTGGCGGTGCTTCCCGTTCGCGAGGCGAAAGACCGCGGTCGCCAGCTCCCCGTCGACGTCGATCGACACGATCCGCCCGGCGCACGGGAGCAGGCGGTGCCAGAGCGCGATCTGCGCGCGCGTCTCGAGGCGCAGCGCGGATCCGCCCTGGACGATCACCGCGGGACGCGCGAAGAGGCGCGCGACGCCCGCGTTGTCGTACGCGTTGAGGCGGGCGCTCCATGCGCGCACGACCCGCTTCGTCGCCGTGGGCGAGTCGCTCCTTGCCGCGGAGGCCACGGGAATCGCGAGCAGCCCCACGGACACGACCAGGGCGAGCGTGCGCACCCTGACCACGATACGCCCCGTCGCCTCGCGGATCGAGTGCGCGGCCGTCAGTCGCCTGCGGGCTCGCCCAGCAGCCAGCGCATGCGCTCGTGCTGGATGGCGACGAGGTCCTGCTCGGAGAGCAAACCGCCGACCCGGTCGGCGACCGAGCGCAGCAGGCCGCCGGCGATCATCACCCAGGCCTCCGCGTCCGGATCGCGATCGCGCGGGATCGCGCCGTTCTCCTGTCCGCGGCGGATCGCGCCCGCCACGTGGTCGTGGACGACGCGCATGTGCCGCGCCACCTGCCGGCGGATCTCCCGGTCCTCGCCCGCCTCCGTGATCCCCTGGATCCACAGGTTCGGCATCAGCGCCTTCTTCCACCGCGCGACCGACGGCGGGACCAGGAGGCCGCCGCGCAGCACCCGGGGCGCGGCCGTCCCGCCCGCGGGTCGCGCCTCGGCGAGCAACCCGGCGATCGCCGCGTCGAAGCCGTCGCGAAACTCCTCCCACGCCACCTCGAGGCACGCGACCCAGAGGTCGCGCTTCGAGGCGAAATGGCGGTACAGCACTGGCTCGCTCACGCCGGCCTCGCGAGCGATCTCGGCGGTCGTCGATCCCGCGTAGCTGCCCGCGGAGAAGACCCTCAGCGCGGCCTCGACGATCGCGCGCCGACGTTCCTCCGCGGGAAGACGTCTCGGTCTCGCGACCTCGGTCATGCCGCCTCGGCGGCGGGCAGCTCTTCCTCGCCGCCGCGCGTCCTGTCGTGCGGGCGGATGAGGATCGCGGCGACGATCGCGCCGACGAGGGCGATCCCCGACGCGACCAGCAGCGCGTCCTCGAAGCCGCTTACGAACGACGCGGGTGTCGGCGGGTCGGTGAGCTTGGCTGCCATGATCGCGCCCATCAGGGCGATTCCCGTCGAGCCGCCCACCTGGCGGAACGCGTTGAGGACGGCCGCCCCGACCCCGGCCTTCTCCACCGGCACCGCGCGCGTCGCGGCGGCCGTGCCGGGCGTCATCGTCATCGACATCCCGATGCCGCCGAGCACGAGGCCGGGAAGCAGCGTCCAGAACGTCGCATCGGCGCCGAGCTGGCTGAAGTAGAGAAGCTGACACGCGAGCAGGAGCATCCCGGCCGTGATCAGGCCGCGGGAGCCGAGGCGGTCGGAGGCGCGGCCGGCGATCGGCGCCACGATGATCACGAGAATCGTCATCGGCAGGAACGCCGCCCCGGCCTCGACGGCGGAGTAGCCGAGGATGTTCTGCATGAACAGCGAGACGAAGAAGAAGACGCCGAACATCGCCAGCGACACGAGCAGGATCGCGAGGTTCGCACCGACGTAGGTGCGATTCCGGAACAGCGTCAGGTCGAGCATCGGCGCCCGCTGCCGCCGCTCGAGCACGACGAACGCCGCCAACGCGACTGCGGCGACCACGAACGCGCCGACGATCCGCGCCGAGCCCCAGCCGTACGTGTTCGCCTCGATGAGGCCGTAGGTGAGCGCGAAGAGCCCGAGCGCCGAGGTGGCGAGCCCGGGTATGTCGAGGCGCTCGTGCGTCGGGTCGTGGGACTCCTCGATCAGGAGGAAGCTGGCGAACACGCCGAGGATCCCGAACGGGACGTTGACGAAGAAGATCCAGTTCCAGCTCGCGTGCTCGGTGAGCAGGCCGCCGACGAGGGGCCCGATCGCGAGCGCCAGCGCCGAGACGCCCGCCCAGATCCCGATCGCCGTGCCGCGCTGCCGGGGCGGGAACGTCGCCGCGATGATCGAGAGGGTCGCGGGGTTCATCATCGCGGCGCCGGCGCCCTGCAGGACGCGCGAGGCGATGAGCATGTCGCCGCTCGTCGCGAGCCCGCAGAGGAGCGAGGCCACCGTGAAGACGACGATCCCGATCACGAAGACGAGCCGCCGCCCGTACGCGTCGGCCAGCTTCCCGCCGATCAGCATCAGCGCCGCGAACGTGAGCGCGTACCCCGAGACGATCCACTCGAGCTCCGACAGGCCGACGCCGAGGTCACGCTGGATCGAGGGAAGCGCGACGTTCACGACCGTGTTGTCGAGCATGATCATGAACAGCCCGAACGACACCGCAGCGAGCGTCCACCACTTCTTGTTGTCCTCGGTCAACAGGCGTGCCCGCATCGTCCGCACCTCCTCGAAGTTAGCGACGACTACGCTAGCAGCCGCTAACTTCCGCGCGTCGACCCGGTTAACCGGCGGGCAACGTCCTCGCACGTACCATCTCGCGGTGCCCGTCTACATCTGCCCCAACTGCCGCGAGCGCTCGATCGACATCGACGGCGTGGAGGGGTTCTCGACCAACGCTCCGCAGTGCCGCAGCTGCGGGTTCGGCTTTCTCTTCCAGCTCCTCGAGGACTACTACCCCGCACCGTCGACAGGGTTCGTGGTCTGCGACCAGGACGCGCGTGTGCTCGCCGTCGGCCGCGGCGTCTTCGAGCTGACCGGCTATCGCGAGACGGACCTGATCGGGCGGGACGTGGCCGACGCGCTCTCCCTCTCCGACACGGCGCCGCTTCAGCTCGTGCGCGAGTGGGGCGTCCGCCGGCTCGGCGAGCACCTCGAGCTTCGCACCCGGGCGGGGCTCACGAAGCCCGTCGTGGTCGACCTCTTCCCGGCGTACGACGACGACGGGGGCGTGCTCGTCGCGCTCTCGTCCCGCTGAGCCGCGGCGATGGCCGTCTCGCTCTGGCTCGTCCGCCACGGCGAGACGAAGTGGAGCCGAGAGCGCCTCCACACCTCGGTCACGGACGTGCCGCTCACGGCGGCGGGCGCGGAGGCAGCACGGGGTGTCGGCGAGCGTCTCGTCGGCCGCTCGTTCGCGCTCGTCCTGACGAGCCCGCGGCAGCGTGCCCGCCACAGCGCGGAGCTCGCCGGCTTCCCCGACGCCGAGGTCGACGAGGATCTCGCCGAGTGGGACTACGGGCGCTACGAGGGCGTCAGCACGGCGCAGATCCGCGAGACCGACCCAGGCTGGACGGTGTGGTCGCACCCTGCTCCGGGCGGCGAGACGGCGGAGCACGTCCGCGAGCGCGTCGATCGCGTGATCGCCCGCTGCAGCGACGTCGACGGCGACGTCCTCCTCTTCGGGCACGCGCACTGCCTCCGGGCGCTGACCGCGCGCTGGCTCGGGCAGCCGGTCACCGACGGCAGGTGCTACCGGCTCGACACGGGATCGCTGTCGGTCCTGGCATACGAGCGCGAGACCCCGGTGATCGTGCACTGGAACGCGACCGGCTCCGAGCCGCTCACGACGTAGCGCCCGGCCGCGGGCGAGCCCGCGAGGCACGTCGATAGACTGCGTTTGTGACTCGCAGTCGAAAACCTGGTCGCACCGCACGCATCGTTGAAGCCGCGAGGATGCGCCGGTGAGGATCGTCCTCGCCCAGCTGAACGTCGTCGTGGGCGACCTCGACGGCAACGTCCAGCGCATCCTGTCCGCGCTCGGCGACGCGACGCGAGCGTCGGCCGACCTCGTGGTCTTCCCGGAGCTCGCGGTGACCGGCTATCCGCCCGAGGACCTGCTCCTTCGGCCCGGATTCGTCCGGGCCGCGCGCGAGGCCGTCGACGAGGTGGCCCGCGCCTGCGAGAGCCTCACGGCGCTCGTCGGCGCCCCGGCGTTCGACCGCGATCTCGCGAACGCGGCCTTCGTCTGCGCGGACGGCGCCGTGCAGGGCGTCTACCGCAAGCACTTCCTCCCGAACTACGGCGTGTTCGACGAGCACCGCTACTTCGCGCGCGGCCGGGGGCTGCTCCTCCTCGAGATGGGCGACGTGCTCGTGGGACCGACGATCTGCGAGGACGTCTGGCAGCCCGGCCCGCCGGCGACCGATCTCGCGCTCGCGGGCGCGACGCTGCTCGTCAACCTCTCGGCCTCGCCCTTCCACGTGGGCAAGGCGGAGGACCGCGAGGAGATGCTCGTCACGCGGGCGCGCGACAACGCGAGCTACGTCGCCTTCTGCAACCTCGTGGGCGGCCAGGACGAGCTCGTCTTCGACGGCCATTCGGTCGTCCTGGACGACGAGGGCGAGGTGATCGCCCGCGCGCCGGGGTTCGAGGAGGCGATGCTCGTCGTGGACGTCGACCCGACGGAGGCGATCGGACGGCGGCTCCGGGACGTGCGGCGCCGAGAGCTCGAGCGCTCGCTGCCGGAGCCCCCGCCGACGAGCACCATCCGCCTCGCGCCGCCGCGCGAAGTCCACGAGACGTTCCCCCCGACGGTCGTGCCGTTCGAGCCCGAGCTCGAGCAGATGCGGCTCGGGCTGGAGCTCGGTCTCCGCGACTACGTCGCGAAGAACGGCTTCGGCGACGTGGTGATCGGCATCTCCGGCGGCATCGACTCGGCTCTCACGGCGGCGATCGCGGCGGAGACGCTCGGCGCCGAGCACGTCCACACCGTCTCGATGCCCTCCCGCTTCTCCTCCGAGGGCACACGCGACGACGCGCGCGAGGTGAGCGAGAACCTCGGGACGGACTTCCGCGAGATCCCGATCGAGAGCGTCGTCGGCTCGCTGCACGAGGCACTCGGCGGGCTCGAGGGCCTCGCGGCCGAGAACCTGCAGGCGCGGATCCGCGGCGTGATGCTGATGGCGCTGTCGAACACGCACGGCTGGCTCGTGCTGGCGACGGGGAACAAATCGGAGATGGCCGTCGGGTACGCGACGATCTACGGAGACATGGTCGGGGGCTACGCGCTCCTCAAGGACGTGTTCAAGACGGACGTGTTCCGTCTTGCGCGGCACCTGAACGAGAGGGCCGGGCGCGAGGTGATTCCGCTGACGACCATCGAGCGGCCGCCGAGCGCAGAGCTCCGGGCCGACCAGCGAGACGACCAGTCTCTGCCGCCGTACGACGTCCTCGACCGCATCCTCGAGGCGTACGTCGAGCTCGACCGCTCGCGGGAGGAGCTCGAGGAGGTCTTCGACTCCGAGGTGGTCGCCCGGACGCTGCGCCTCGTCGACGCGGCCGAGTACAAGCGGCGGCAGGCGGCTCCGGGAGTGAAGCTCCGCCCGCGCGCCTTCGGCCGCGACTGGCGCACGCCGATCACGAACCGCTGGCGGGGCTAGATCGCCCGAGGGGGCGGCTTCAGCCTCGCCCCTCTTTCCTGCACAGTTCCGCCAACGCCGTCACGGTCCGCCAGTTGCGCACCGTGAGCGTCGTCCGCAACCGTCGCTTGACGAGCGCCTCCATCAGCTTCGACCGGCCCTGTCCGTTCGGCACGCTGACGTAAACCTCCCGTCCCGCGACCGTCAACTCGTCGGGAAGGTAGCCCGACAGGTCGCCGAGCTCCAGGTCGGCGAGCTCGACGGCGTCCGCGAGGAAGCCGACCACGACCTTCGTCGGATCGGAGACCGCGTAGGGGTTCCCCTCGACGACGCGCGCGAGGTCGTCGGCGGTACGCGTGACGACCGGGACGTCGACCCCGGTCGCCTTCGCGATCGCCGCTTCGAGCGCGGGGCCGGGGTCGGCCCTTCCGCGCCGCGTGAAGACGACGTTCCCGCTCTGCAGGTACGTCTCGACGTCGGTGTGCCCGAGCGACTCGACGATCTCGCGCAGCATCGGCATGGCGATCCGCTTGTGGGGGCCGATGTTGATCCCGCGCAGGAGGGCCGCGACGCGCATCCCGGGAGTTTGACAGGGGACGCCGAGGCCGCCGGAGGCGACGGAGCGGCACCACGCCTGGCGCGAACCTTGGGCAGGTTGTCCCGCGCGTGCTCAGGCGGTGAGCTCTCGGAGCCCGCGGAACCAGTGCAGGCGTTCCTCCCACGGCACGGCCGCGTTCGCCGGCGAGGTCGACGGCAGCACGAAGAGAAGCGTGTCGGCCAGGCGGCGCTCCTGGAGGCCGTGCTCCGGACGCCCGCCGAAAGGCCCTCGGTAGGCCTCCTTGCCGACGAACCCGATCGCACGCGGGCGGAGCTCCGACGCGAGCCGCTCGAGCCGCTCGGCGCTGCCCGCGAAGTCCGTCTTGCGCAGGTCGGACGACCCGCGCGTCGTCCGGGACGCCGCGTTCGTGATCCCGATCCCGAAGGCGAGGACGTCGAACTGCTCCGACGGGTCGACGAGCCGCGGCGTGAACCCGGCCGCGTGGAGGAGGCGCCAGAAGTCGTTCCGCGGGTTCGCGAAGTGGGCGCCCTTCGCGTCGGAGTGGAGGCCGGGATTGATGCCGCAGAAGACGACGTCGAGCCCGGGCCCGAGGACGTCGGGGACGGCGCTCGAGGTCGCCACGCGCGTGCGGTGCCGCTACGCGGCTTCGGCTTCGGGCTCGCGCCCGCCGAGCCGCGCCTCGTACGCGAGGCGGATCCGCTCTGTCAGCACCGCCGTCGCCTCGGGCGCGTCGTCGCCGGGTCGCACCACCCTGACGGCGTCGTCGCCGCCCACCCAGCCGTAGCACCGGAGGTAGCACTCCTGCTCGTTCAACGGCCGCAACCGCTGCATGGGCCTCAACCGTAGGCCACGGACCGGACGGCGGCGCTTCTCTAAGCTCAGCGGGTGTCCTCCGGCGCCAAGTCGTTCGACTACGCCGTCTCGGTCGACGAGACGTGGGACGCACGGTCCGACCGCGGGGGCGGCGTGCTCGCCGGGGCGGAGGAGGCGTCGTGGACGCCTGAGCACCTGCTGCTCGCCGCGCTCGTGCGGTGCACGCTGACGAGCCTCCGCCACCACTGCGTGCGCGCCGGGATCGTGCTCACCGCGAGCGCCTCGGCGCACGGCACCGTGACGCGACGCGAGATGGACGGACGGTTCGCGTTCGTGCTCGTCTCGGTGGAGTCGAGCGTGGCGTTCGATCCGAAGCCCGACGAGGCCACCCTCGCGGAGCTGCTGGCGAAGGGAGAGCGGGACTGCTTCATCGGCGCCTCCCTGACGACGAGCCCGATCTACACGTGGCGGGTGGCATGAGCGGCGCCACCGAGGCGACGCGTCGGCAACTGGACGTCGCGGCCGTCCGGGCGCGCTTCACCGCGCTCGACCGACGGCTCGCCTTCTTCGACGGGCCGGGCGGCACGCAGTGCCCGGACGAGGTGATCGACGCGATCGGCGCCTACCTGCGCGACTCGAACGCGAACGTCGGCGCCCCGTACGAGACGTCGCGCCGCACGGACGAGGTCGTCGCGGCCGCGCACGAGCGCGCCGCGTCGTTCCTCGGCTGCGAGGCGGGCGAGGTCGCGTTCGGGCAGAGCATGACGGCGCTCAACTTCCTCCTCACCCGCGCGCTCGCGCGCGAGCTGGAGGCGGGCGACGAGGTTCTCGTGACGCGGCTCGACCACGACGCCAACGTCGCGCCCTGGCTCGCGCTCGCCGACGACCTCGGGATCGTCGTGCGGTTCGTCGACGTCACCGATGAGCTCGCGCTCGATCTCGACGACCTCGAACGGCTGCTCTCCGAGAGAACGAAGGTCGTCGCCTTCCCGGCCGCCGCCAACTCGGTCGGCACCGCGCCGGACGTTCGTCGCGTCGTCGACCTCGCGCACGAGGCGGGAGCGCTCGCCTGGGTCGATGCCGTCCACTACGGGCCTCACGGCCGCGTCGACGTCGGTATGTGGGGATGCGACGTCCTCGTCTGCTCTCCCTACAAGTTCTTCGGGCCGCACATGGGGCTCGCCTTCGGTCGGGAGGAGCTCCTGCGGAGCTGGCGGCCCTACAAGGTCCGGCCTGCGTCCGACGAGCCGGTCGGCCGCCGGTTCGAGCTCGGCACGTGCCAGCACGAGCTCCTCGCGGGGTTCGTCGCCGCCGTCGACTACGTTGCCTCGATCGGCTGGGACGCGATCCGCGCGCACGAGCGATCGCTCGGCGAGCGGTTCCTCGCCGGCCTCTCCGGCGCGGTCGCGCTCCACGGCCTGCCGACGATGGACGGCCGCGTCCCGACGTTCTGCTTCTCGGTGCCGGGTCACACCGCGCAGTCCGTCGCGGAGCACCTCGCCGGGCGCGACGTCGCCGTGTGGTGGGGCAACTACTACGCCCTCGAGACGATGAGGCGCCTCGGCCTGGACGAGGTGGACGGCGCGGTCAGGGCGGGGATCGTCCACTACAACACGGCCGAGGAGGTCGACCGGCTGCTCGCCGGGGTCGCGGAGCTCGCTTGAGGATTCTCCTGCTCGGCGGCCCGAAGTTCCTCGGACGGGCCGTGATCGACGCGGCGCTCGGGGCGGGACACGAGGTGACGCTCTTCAACCGCGGCACGACCGGAACCGACCTCTACCCGGAGCTCGAGCGGATCGTCGGCGACCGCGACGGCGGGCTCGACGGCCTGCGCGGCCGCGAGTGGGACGCCGCCGTCGACACGTCGGGCTACCTCCCCCGGCTCGTGGCCGCGAGCGCCACGCTCCTGGCCGACGCGGTCGGCCACTACGTCTTCGTGTCGAGCATCTCCGTCTACGCGTCGTTCGCCGAGGTCGTGGACGAGGGCTCGCCGCTCGCGGAGCTCACCGAGCCCGGCTCGGAGGACATCGAGCGCGACTACGGCGCGCTCAAGGCGCTCTGCGAGCGTGCGGTCGAGGACGCGCTCGGCGGCCGTTCGGCCTCGATCAGGGCGGGACTGATCGTCGGCCCGCACGATCCCACGGGACGGTTCACCTACTGGCCGCACCGGATCGCGCGCGGCGGCGACACCCTCGTCCCCGGTCCCGCCTGGCGGCCGATCCAGCTGATCGACGTGCGCGACCTCGCCGCCTGGATCCTCACGGTCGCGGAGGGGCGCCTCGCCGGGCCTTTCAACGTGACGGGGCCCGCGACGATGGGCGCCGTGGTCGACGCGGCGCGGCGCGTCGCCGGATCCGCGGCCCGCTCGGTGGAGGTGGACGACGCGTTCCTGACCGAGCAGGAGGTCGGCGAGTGGATGGAGCTGCCACTCTGGGTGGACACGCGCAACGAGGCGTGGCGCCACTTCCTCGAGGTCGACGTCTCCCGGGCGAACGCCGCCGGCCTGACCGGTCGGCCGCTCGACGAGACGGTCGCCGCCACGCTGGCCGAGGCGGAGACGGTCGAGGGCGTCGGGCTCACGCCCGAGCGCGAGCGCGAGCTCCTCGCCGCGTGGTGGGCGCGCGCGAGCAGTCCTTCCTAGAGGTCAGCGCGCCCGATCGAGCGCCTTACGGTCGGGACGGAGCCTCGAGACCGACGGAGGCGATCGCATCCAGCGCGAGCCGCTCGTCGACCTCGCCCGGCTGGCCGCTGACCCCGACCGCTCCGATCCGGGCTCCTGCCGAGAAGATCGCCACGCCGCCGAGGAAGAACGAGAAGAAGGGGTCGAAGCTCGCAAGCTCCGTCGAAGCGGCTGCGACCTTCTCCGCGAGCGCCCGCGTCGTGGTCGCGTCGCTGCGCGCCGCGGTATAGGCCTTGCGCCGCGCGTTCAGCTCCGTGTCGAGCGCCGCGCCGTCCATCCGAACCGCCGCGACGACCTCGCCGTGATCGTCGGCCACCGCCACCGAGACAGGGCCCGGCGCGTCCTCGACGACGCGTCTCACGATCGCCATCGCCATGTCGTGCGTGACGCGTCCGGTGGCCACGAGGGACGTCTATACCATGCCCGCGTGGCGACCTTCGACCGCACCACGCTCTCCAACGGCACCCGCGTGCTGACCGCGGCGATGCCGCACGCGCAGTCCGTCTCGTGCTTCGTGATGTTCGCGGCCGGCTCGCGCTACGAGCGGCGTGACGAGAGCGGGATCGCGCACTTCGCCGAGCACATGTTCTTCAAGGGCACCGAGCGGCGCCCGACGGCGCGCGACATCGCCACGGAGATCGACGCGATCGGCGGCGAGTTCAACGCCTTCACGGGCAAGGAGCTCACGGGGTACTACGTCAAGTGCGC
>DATBIQ010000081.1:0-2435 GCA_036556865.1 Gaiella sp. | reverse complement strand
GGGCCACGGCGTCGGGATGGACGTCCACGAGCTGCCCGTCATGCGCGAGGGCGTCGACTCCTTCCTCGAGGACGGCAGCGTCGTGACCGTCGAGCCGGGGATCTACCTCGCCGGGCTCGGCGGCGTCCGCATCGAGGACCTGGTCGTCGTCCGGCCGGACGGCCCCGAGATCCTGACGTCGTTCACGAAGGACCTCGTCGTCCTCGACGCCTGACGCCGACGTTTACGGCGCGCCGCCCGCGCCCACAAGCCGAGGGTGATTCACCTGAACGCCGCTGACGGGGTCCACATGATCGAGGACGCCTACACGAACTGGTACCTCGTCCAGGACAACGGCTCGCTCACGGTGGTGGACACCGGGCATCCGCGGTCGTGGGCCTCGCTGCACGAGGCGCTCGCCCTGCTCGGGAAGACGCCGGACGCGGTCGAGGCGGTCGTCCTCACGCACGCGCACTACGACCACATGGGCTTCGCCCGCCGGGCGCGGGAGGAGCTCGGGGTCCCGGTCCTCGCCCACGAGCAGGAGCTGCCGGTCGTGCGCCGCCCGTGGCACTACGACCACGAGCGAAGCCGGCTGCGCTACGTCCGGAACCTCCCGTTCCTGCGGGTGTTCGCCGCGATGGGGACCCAGGGCGCCCTCTGGACGCGCGGCATCGACGACCCGGAGACCTACGCGGCGGGCGAGGAGCTCGACGTCCCCGGCCGTCCGCACGCCGTCTACTCGCCGGGCCACACCTACGGGCACTGCGCGCTCGCCTTGCCGGAGCGCGGCGTCCTGATCGCCGGCGACGCGGTGGTGATGCTCGACCCGTACACCGGGCGCGAGGGGCCGTGCATCGTCGCCGGCGCGGCCACGGCCGACAGCCGCATGAACCTCGACTCGCTGGACGCCCTCGCCGCCACCGGCGCGGACACGGTCCTCACGGGGCACGGCGAGCCGTGGACGGGCGGCGTCGAGCCGATGGTCGAGCGCGCCCGCGCCGCCGGGACTGCCTGAGCCGCCGGACGCGGCCCGCCTCTAGAATCCTGGGCCGTGGCCGAGCAGGTCTCCACGAACCAGTTCAAGAACGGGATGCACGTCCAGGTCGACGGGCAGATCTGGCGCATCGTCGAGTTCCAGCACGTGAAGCCCGGCAAGGGCGGCGCGTTCGTGCGCACGAAGCTCAAGGCCGTCGACACGGGCGCGGTCGTGGACAAGACCTTCCGCGCGGGCGAGAAGATGCCGCGCATCCGCACCGAGACGAAGAGCGTGCAGTACCTCTACGACGCAGGCGACGACGTCGTCTTCATGGACGAGGAGTCGTTCGAGCAGCTGCACCTGCCCCGCGGCGACGTCGAGGAGGAGCTCGCGTTCCTCCAGCCGTCCAGCTCCGTCCAGCTCCTGCTCGTGGACGGGCGCCCGTCGGGCGTCCAGCTGCCCGCCTCGGTCGAGCTCGCGGTGACGGACACCGAGCCGGGCGTGCGCGGGGACACGGTCTCGAACGTGACCAAGCCGGCGACGCTCGAGACGGGCGCCGTCGTGCAGGTTCCGCTCTTCGTGAACGTCGGCGACCGGATCAAGGTCGACACCCGCGAGCGGCGCTACATGTCGCGCGCGTAGGGACGCGCGTGGCCGCCCTCGTCGACACGACCGTCCGGCTCCTCTCGCAGGAGCCGCTTGCGGCGCGCGTCGGGTCGTCGCAGCTCCTCGAGGTCGCCTCCGTCCTCGACCGCGCCGGGTTCGCGTCGCTCGAGGTCTCCGGCGGCGGCTGCTTCGACGCGGCCGTCCGGCGCGGCGTCGAGAGCCCGTGGGAGCGGATCCGGGCGCTGCGCGGCCGCTGCGAGACGCCCCTCGGCATGGCGCTCCGCGGCCGGTTCCTCGTCGGGACTCGGCCCGTCGCGGGCGATGTCGTGCGGCAGTTCATCCGCAGCGCGTCGGACAACGGGATCGACGTCTTTCGCATCCACGACCCGCTGAACGACCTGACGAACCTCCGCGAGGCGGCCGAGGCGATCCACGCGTGCGAGCGCGAGCTCGCGATCGGCCTCGTCCACAGCCCGGGCCCGGCGGGCGCGACGGACGCGCTCCTCGAGCGCGCCGAGCACCTGGCCGACCTCGACCCCGCGCGCGTGCTGATCCACGACCCCTCCGGGTCGCTCGACCCTGCCGGCGCGCGGGAGCTCGTCGAGCGCGTCGGGGCGGCGAGCGGCCTGCCGGTCGGCCTGCACGGGCAGGGCGCGGGCGGCGCCGCCCTCGCGGCCGCGATCGAGAGCGCGCGCGCCGGCGGCGACCGCATCGCCTGCGCCATCTACCCCGTGGCCCTGTCGCTCTACCGGGTCTCCGCCGAGGCGGCGACCAGGGCGCTCGGCGGCATCGGCCTCGACGCCGGCGTGGACGTCGACCTCCTGTGGGAGGCCTGCGAGCTCGTGGACGAGGCGCTCGGCGACGAGCCGGT
>DATBIQ010000080.1:0-4772 GCA_036556865.1 Gaiella sp. | reverse complement strand
CTCGAGCGCGCGAAGGTCGACCCGGAGGAGGTCGGCTACGTCGTCATGGGCCAGGTGCTGCAGGCGGGCGCCGGGCAGGCGCCCGCGCGGCAGGCCGCGGTCGCCGCGGGCATCCCGAAGGAGGTTCCCTCCGACACGATCAACAAGGTCTGTGCGTCGTCGATCCGGGCGCTCGAGATCGCGGAGCTGATGATCGCCGCAGACCGCCACGACGTGGTCGTCACCGGCGGCATGGAGTCGATGTCGCGGGCGCCGTACCTGCTTCCGAAGGCGCGCTTCGGCTACCGGATGGGGAACGGCGAGGTGCTCGACCACATGGTCTTCGACGGCCTCACGTCGACGTTCGACGGCGCGCACATGATCCAGCAGGCCTCTGCCGTCTCGCGTGAGCTCGGCATCTCGCGGGAGGACCAGGACGCATGGGCCGCGCGCTCGCACGAGCGCGCCGCGGCGGCGCAGGACGCCGGCCGCTTCGACGAGGAGATCGTCGCCGTCGGCGAGGTCGCGGCCGACGAGAGCATCCGCCGCGACACGACGCTCGAGAAGCTGGCGACGCTGAAGCCGGTCTTCGACCCGGAGGGCACGACGACGGCCGGGAACGCACCCGGCGTCACGGACGGCGCGTCGTGCGTCGTCGTCTGCTCCGAAGCGTGGGCCGAGCGGCGAGGGCTCGAGCCGCTCGCGCGGATCGTGGGTCACGCGTACGTGGCGGACGAGTTCGCGCACCTTGCCCGCGTCCCGGCGCTGGCCGCCGAGAGGGCGCTGACGGGCACGGGCCGCACGATGGACGATGTCGCGCGCGTCGAGATCAACGAGGCGTTCGCGTCGGTCGCCAAGAACTCGACGCGGATGCTCGGAGCGGACGAGGAGCTCGTCAACGTGAACGGCGGAGCGGTCGCGCTCGGTCACCCGATCGGGGCGTCGGGCGGCCGCATCGTGGGCACGCTCGTCCACGAGCTGCGCCGCTCGGGCGGCGGCCTCGGCCTCGCGGCGATCTGCTCCGGCGGTGGCCAGGGCGATGCCGTGCTGCTCGAGGCGTGATCGCGCGACTCGCGGCGCTCGTTCTCGCAGCGCTCGTCCTCGCACCCTCGGCGTTCGCGCTCGACTGCCCGAACGTCCCGCTCGACGAGCGGCTCGACGCTGCCGATGCCGCGTTCGTCGGTCGCGTCACCGCCGAACGTGCCGCTCCGGGCGGCACCGTCTACCGCTTCGTCGTCGACCAGAACGTCAAGGGGCCGGTCGGACGGGAGGTCGAGGTCCGCTCCGCGAACCGCCTCGTCGACGCGGCCGACACGCCGATCCTCCACGACGAGGCGCTCGGCGTGCTCGCAGACCTCTCCGGCGCCGAGCTCGTCACCGAGTCGTGCCTGCTCACCGATCCGGGGGCGCTCCTCTCGGTCAGCGACGAGGCTCGCGGCAACGGGATCAAGGTCGTGATCGGCCTCCTGATCCTCGCCGCGGTGCTCGCGTACTCGATCCGCCGGCTCCGCCACCGGCGGGCCCAGCTCGCCGCCGGAGATAGGGTCGTCAGGTGAGCTTCGATCGCGTCCTCGTCGTGGGCGCCGGGCAGATGGGCGCGGGCATCGCGCAGGTGGTGGCAGCGTCCGGCCGGGACGTGCTGCTGCACGACACGCTGCCGGGCGCGACCGACCGTGGACTCGAGGCGATCGCCTCGAGTCTCCGCAAGCTGCACGAGAAGGGCGGGCCCGAGCCCGAGCCCGTGCTCGCGCAGATCGCCGTGGTCGACGACCTGGAGGACGCGGATCTCATGATCGAGGCGATCGTCGAAAACGCGGACGCGAAGAAGGTTCTCTTCCGAGCCGCAGACGACGCGCTGCCTTCGCACGCGATCCTCGCCTCGAACACGTCCTCGATCCCCATCACCGAGCTCGCCGCCGTCACGTCGCGACCCGCGCAGGTGATCGGCATGCACTTCTTCAACCCGGTGCCGGTGCTCGCGCTCGTCGAGGTCATCCGGGCCGACCAGACGTCGAACGAGACCGCGGAGGCGATCGTCGGGCTCGCCCGCGACCTCGGCAAGACGCCGGCCGAGGCGAACGACTTCCCGGGCTTCGTCTCGAACCGCATCCTGATGCCGTTCGTCAACGAGGCCGTGTACGCGCTGATGGAGGGCGTCGCCGAGCCCCAGGCGATCGACACCGTCGCGCGCCTGGGCTTCGCGCACCCCATGGGGCCGCTCGCGCTCGCCGACCTGATCGGCCTCGACACGTGCGTCGCGATCATGGACGTGCTGCACGAGGGCCTCGGCGACCCGAAGTACGCGCCGTGCCCGCTCCTGCGGCGCCACGTGGCGGCGGGCCGGCTGGGCCGGAAGTCCGGCCGCGGCTTCTACGAGTACGGCTAGCTCTTGGACCCTCGCGTCGCAGCCGAGCTGGACGCCCAGGCCGGCGACGACGAGGCGTTCGTCGAGCGGGCGTTCCGCGAGGTGCTCCGTCGCCCGCCGGACGACGAGGCGCGCACGCGTGCGCTCGCGAAGCTGTCCGACGGCACGCTCTCGCGCGCGACCCTCCTCCACGAGCTCGTCGAGGCGCCCGAGGCGGCCCGCGTGCGCGAGCTCGACGACGCGGTGGCGCTCGGACTCGGCGCACGGGCGCGCGGCGAGCGCCTCACCTGGCTCCAGGCGCCGCCCGGAACCGACGAGCGCGTCGTCGAGATCCCGTGGGCGCTCTCCCGGCTCGTCGCGTCGGGCCGAGTCGTCGAGGTCGGCTACGCGTACGCCGAAGCCGCGTACCTCGGCGCCCTCGTGCGGGCCGGCCTCGACGTCGTCGGCATCGACCTCGCCGAACGGGACGTCGAGGGCATCGAGCGGATCGTCGCCGACGTCCGCGCGCTGCCCTTCGACGACGCGAGCGTCGACCAGGCGCTCCTCGTCTCGACGCTCGAGCACGTCGGCGCGGACAACACCGCCTACGGCCTCGCGGCCGAGACCGACGGGGGCTCGAGGGCCGACGCGCTCCGCGAGCTCGCCCGCGTCCTCCGCCCGGACGGCCGCTTGCTCGTGACCGTCCCGCTCGGAGAGCCGGGCGACCACGGCTGGTTCCGCCTCGACGACGTCGGCGGCTGGACGCGTCTCTTCACGTCGGCCGGGCTCTTCGTCGAGGAGCAGGAGGCATACGAGCTGACCGACGACGGCTGGCGCGCAGCGCCGTCGTTTCGCGCGGAGGGCGTGGGCTACGGCGACCGTGGACCCGCGGCCTCGGCGGTGCTGTGCACGGAGCTCTCGCCCCGTCGTCTCCGCAGGCTCCTCACGCTCGAGGGGCTCGGGCGGGCGGCCAAGCGGCGGGCGCGGCCGCTCCGCCACCGTTCCTGAGGCACGCACCGCCTACACTCCGGGGCGTGGACTTCGCCCTGACCGGGGAGCAGCGCGAGATCCAGGCGCTCGCGCGCGAGATCGCCGATACCGAGATCGCGCCGCACGCCGCCGACTGGGACCGCGAGCACCGGTTCCCGCGCGACGTGTTCGCCAAGCTCGGTGCGCTCGGGTTGATGGGCGTCTGCATTCCCGAGGAGCTCGGCGGTGCGGGAGCCGACTTCGTCTCCTACGTGCTCGTGCTCGAAGAGCTGTCCCGGGCCGACGCCGGAGTGGGCGTGACGGTTGCGGTGCACACGAGCGCGGCGACGCTGCCGATCGTCACCTTCGGCACGGAGGAGCAGAAGGCACGATTCGTGCCGCCGCTTGCGCGGGGAGAGGGGCTCGGCGCGTTCGCGCTCACCGAGCCCGGCTCGGGATCCGACGCCGGATCACTCCGGACGACAGCGGTGCGCGAGGGCGGCGGATGGCGGCTCACGGGGTCGAAGCAGTGGTGCACGAACGGGAGTCACGCCTCGACATTCCTCCTCTTCGCGCGCACCGACGCCCAGACGGCCGGCGCCCGCGGCGTGTCCGCCTTCCTGCTCGACGCCGGCCACGTCGAGGTGACGCGCGAGGAGGAGAAGCTCGGGCTCCACTCCTCCTCGACCGCCGACCTGCGCCTCGACGACGTCCACGTGGACGCGGACCGGCTGCTGCACGAGGAGCGAAAGGGGTTCGCCGTCGCGATGGCGACGCTCGACGGCGGCCGAATCGGGATCGCCGCCCAGGCGGTCGGCATCGCGCAGGCGGCGCTCGACACGGCCCGCGCCTATGCGCTCGAGCGCGAGCAGTTCGGCTCCAAGCTCGCCGAGTTCCAGGCGATCCGCTTCAAGCTCGCCGACATGGCGACCGAGATCGAGGCCGCCCGCCAGCTCACCCTCCGTGCGGCGTGGCTCAAGGGAGCAGGGCTCCCTCACGGACCCGCGGGTGCGATGGCGAAGCTGTTCGCGTCCGGGGTCGCCGTGCGCGCGAGCCAGGAGGCGATCCAGGTGCTCGGCGGCTACGGCTACACGCGCGAGTTCCCGGCGGAGCGGTACTACCGCGACGCGAAGATCACGGAGATCTACGAAGGCACGAGCGAGATCCAGCGGATCGTGATCTCGCGCGAGCTCCTCAAGACGGCGGAGCGTCAGCTCGCGACGTCCGTGGGGTCTGTCCCCGCAGGGGACTGACCCCGGCGAAGCGTCGCGGGGGACGGGACCTTCCGGGGCCAGTCGCCAATATCCTCAAGCACATGGCGCGCGCGCGAGACGAGCCCGTTCGGCTCACGAAGATCTACACGCGTGGCGGGGACGCGGGGGAGACGTCGCTCGGCGACGGCTCGCGCGTCTCGAAGCTCGACCGTCGCATCGAGGCGTTCGGCACCGTCGACGAGCTGAACGCGGCCATCGGGGTCGTG
>DATBIQ010000079.1:0-23227 GCA_036556865.1 Gaiella sp. | reverse complement strand
GCCGCCGCCGCCCGGAAGCAGCAGGTTGCGTCGCTCGACGAGGTCGAATGGGCGATCATCGAGTCGACCGGCGAGATCAGCATCATCACCCGCGGGTGAGGTCCTTCACTTGCGCCGGCCGACGCCGACCGCGATCGCTGCGATCACGAGGATCATGATCGCCCAGATGACGAGCTCGGAGCCGCTCACCGCCCGTACCTGACCGCCCGCGCAGCGGTGCGCGGGTCGCTGCCGCGGTCGAGCAGCGACTGGCGGCGCTCGGCGTCCGCTAGAGCGCGCACGCCGAGCCAGACGGCCAGGGCGAGAAAGACGATCGTCCCCTCCCCCATCATCAGCGCCGCCGCGAGCCGCTGGTCGGTGAGCGGATCGAGGCGGTCCGCCGCCGGGCTCGCGTAGACCGCGTAGAGCGGCGCGGGCGCCCAGAGGAGCACGTTCCCGAGCACCGTCTGCCCGAGCCGCCAGGCGACGAGGAAGCCGAGCTTCGCGCCGGCGCCGAACCACGCCGGCGCGGGAAGCGTCTCGAGCAACGGCAGCCACAGGAGGATGCCTGCGGCGAGGAAGGACGCGTGCTCGAGCACGTGCACCGGCTCGTGGCGCACGGCCGCGTCGAACAGCACCGGCACGTGCCAGCCGACGAAGAGCGCCAACGCGGCCGGAAGCGCGATCCACGGGTGGGTGACCGGCCGGACGAGTGCCGTCGGGAGCGCTGCGAGCACGGGCCGGAGGAGCGACCCTGTCAGCCCGAGGAGGAGCAGCGGTGCCGCGACGTCGAGCAGCAGCACGTGCTGGGCCATGTGCGCGACGAAGAGGTCGCCTTCCGCGAGATCGGCGAAGGGGGAGGCGAGGGCGACGGCGAGGACGCCGAGACCGGCCGCGAACAGCGCGGGTCGCATCCGCCCGACCGGCGCACCCCGCCGCGCGAGCGTCCGCGCGCGGACGGCGTACGCGACGGCGAGCACGCCGAGCGAGGCGAGGGTGAGGAGCGCCTCCGGCACGATCTAGAGCAGCTCGCCCGGATGGTCGAAGTAGCGGTCGCGGAGCGCCTCGGCCATTCGGTACGTGACGGCGCCGACCGTTCCCGTCGGGTTGGCGCCCGCGTTCTGCGGGAAGAGCGCAGCACCCGTGACGAACACGTTCGGCGTGTCCCACACCTGCCCGTAGGTGTTGGTCACGGAGCGGCTCGGATCGGTGCCCATGATGCAGCCGCCCGTCGGGTGCGTCGACTGGTAGTCGTGGATGTTGTACGGGCCGAGCTCGTCCTGCGTGTCGACGATCCGGCTCGGGTTCATCCGCGCCATGATCTCCTTCGCCCGTGCGGCGATGAAGCGCCACATCTTCTGCTCGTTGGGGTGCCAGTCGAAGGTCAGGCGAAGGAGCGGGTTGCCGTAGCGGTCGCGGTAGTTCGGGTCGAGGTCGAGGAAGTTGTCCTCGTAGGCGATGCTCTCGCCCTCGGTGACGATCCCGGCGTAGGAGTCCCAGTTGCGGCGGATCTCCTCCTTCCAGTCGGCGCCCCAGCTCTTGCCGTCCTTCGTCTTCAGGCCCTTGACCGAGTTGAACGGCTCGCGCTCGCACGGCTCCGAGTAGAGCTGCGACCCGCCGATGAAGTCGACGTCCGAGTGGTCGAAGTTGTCGGCGTTGTAGTCGTAGACGATCTTGATCGTGCAGGTGTTGCCCATGTACATCTGCAGCTTGCGACCGTCGAACGCGCCCGTCACCGGCGCGGGGTAGATCTGGTACGTGTAGTTCTTGCCCACGCGGCCGCGGTCGTTCCCGACGCCGTTCGGATGTGCCTTGCTCCGCGAGAGGAGCAGCAGCCGGTTGTTCTCGAGCGTGAACGCCGAGACGAGCACGAGCTCGGCCGGCTGGAAGTTCTCTCCTCCGTGCGAGTCGACGTAGGTGACCCCCGTCGCCCGGCCCTTGTCGTCGACCTCGATCCTCGTCACCTTGCACCCGCCGCGCACCGTGTAGCGGCCCGTGTCGAAGGCGACCGGCAGCCAGGTCGTCTGGGGGCTCGTCTTCGCGTCGACCTCGCAGCCGAAGCGCGTGCAGAAGCCGCAGTAGAGGCAGCCGCTCCGCTCGTTCCCGAACGGGTCGGTGAACGCGCGCGACGTGATCCCGGAGGGCTGTGTGAACGGATGCAGCCCGAGGTCCTCGCAGGCCTTCGCGAACATGTCGCCGTACGTGGTGACCTCGAGCGCCGGATTGGGGTAGGGCCGGCTGCGCGGGCCCTCGAACGGGTTGCCGCCGGGGATGATCTTGCCGTTCAGGTTCCCGGCCTGGCCGGACGCGCCGACGTCGTACTCGAGGGCGTCGTAGTAGGGCTCGAGCTCGTCGTAGGTGATCCCCCAGTCCTGCACCGTCGAGCCCTCGGGGAGCTTCTGCGCGCCGTAGCGCTCGACCACGTGCGATCGGTAGCGGAAGTCCGTCGGCAGGTACCGCCAGAGCTGGGCCGACCAGTGCACGAGCGAGCCGCCGAGGCCCTCCCCCGGGTTGAACGACCCGTACTGGCGCATCGGGAGCGCCGGCGACCGCGCGTCGGGCCGCCAGGTCCACGTCTCGCGCTGGAGGTCGACCATCATCGCGTAGCGGCCGGAGTAGCGAAGGCTGTCATGGTCGTGCGCGAACGTCGGGTAGCCCCAGCGGCTCGCGCCCTGCTCGAGCGAGATCACGTCGTAGCCCTGCGGGCAGAGCTTGGCGGCGACGATCGACGCCGTCATGCCTCCCCCGACCGTGACGATGTCGACCTTCGGATGCGTCTTCGCCATGCTCAGCCCTCCGTCCGCGCGGTGCCGGAGATCGGCAGGATCACGTGCTGTGCGGGAGATCCGGGGTTCATCGCCGGCATCTCGCGGAGCCCCTGGACGCGTCGGCCGGGGTTCGGCCCGTGCTTCAGCTCGCGAGGCGTCCAGGCGCGCTGCGCGCCGGGGTACCCGATCAGCTTCCAGCCGGCGTAGTCGCGGTTCCCGCCGTAGACCGGGTCGGCGAACATGCCGTCGTAGGTGTCGCCGAGCACGGTCGAGAAGAACCCGTAGGCCGTGGGCTTCACGAAGACCTTCGCCATCGCCTTGCCCGACGGCGAGCTCTGCGCGGCGAGCTGCTTCTTCGCCTTCGCCTTGTCGGACGAGAGCGGCCCGAAGGCCTCCATGAGCCCGAGGACGTCGTCTTGTGTCGGCTCCGCGAGGTCGACGAACGACGCGCCGTGCTCGGAGCGCATCAGCCTCTCGAGCTCCTCGAGCCCCGCGCGATAGGTCTCCTGCGGCGTCTGGCTCGACTGGAAGCCGTAGCGCGACAGCTCCTTCTTCGCGACGAGGATCGTGTCCTGCGCGTGCTCCTGCGGCCCCGGCGTGCCGTGGTCGACCGGCTTCGCGAAGGGCGGATGGAAGTACGTCGGCGTCGAGAACGAGTGGTACTGGCTGAGCTTCCGGTCGATGTACCCCGTGACGCAGGCCTCCCGCGCGCCCGGATCCTCGGGCGTGCCGGGGATGAAGCGGGCGGTGATCGCCTCCACCGCCCGAGCCTCGTCGGGGGTGAAGAAGCTCAGCAGGTTGCACTCCAGCGGCGCGCGCTCCGGCGGCGCCCAGCCGAGGTCCCGGGCGTCGGTGTCGGTGGAGAGCAGCGCGGCGCGGTTCGTGGGGCCGTCCTCGCCGCAGCCGGCGAGCCCCACGACGCCGAGCGCCCCGGCCGCGACGCCCGCTCGCCGGAGCAGCGTGAGCCGTGTGAGACCGTTGCTCGTGGGCGTGCGCTCGGTGTCGTCGTTCATCGTCCCTCCTCAGTGGCGGTACAGGTAGGCGGCGATGTCCCTCGCCTGCTGTGGGGCCACGCCGAGGTCGGGCATCAGCGTCCCCGGGTCGACCTCCTGCGGATGGACGATCCAGCGGACGAGGTTCGGCGGCGTGTTCGGCAGGCGCCCGGCGATCGACCAGCGCTCGCCGATGTGGGCCAACGACGGCCCCACGCGCCCGTTCGCGCCGTCCACCCCGGGGATCGTGTGGCACGAGCCGCAGCCGAACGCCTTCATCACCGTCGGCGCGGAGCCGGGGTCGGCCCCGGGCACCGTCACGGCCTCGGTGTTCGAGCCGCCGCAGCCCCCGAGCACGAGCGCGAGCGCGGCGGCGGCGGCCGGTGCGAGCGCGACGCGTCTCATCCCGCGGAGCAGGGGTCGAGGACGAGGGTCGCGACACCGCCGAAGACGATCAGGATCGAGAAGATCACCGCGGCCATCGCAGCGGCGCCGGCGAGGAAGTGGACGGATCCACGCGGGTCGCCGCTCGCGTCGCGGCGGCGGAGCAGCAGGAGAGCCGTGACGCCGCCGCCGAGCGCGAGTGCGAGCGCGACGAGCGAGACGACGCCCGCGACGTTGGCGACGTCGGCGCCCGCGATCTGGGGATCGGCGACCGAGCAGCCGCCCTCCTCGACGCTGTAGCCGATCACGAGCTGCGCGGCCCAGGCGACGGGGGCCGCGAGCACGGCGCCGCCGAGCGCGAGACGGCGTCCGGCGGTCACAGCGACGGCAGCAGGTAGAGGGACACGAAGACGAAGAGCCACACGCCGTGCACGAAGTGCCAGTAGAGGGACACGTTCTGGACCGCGAGGTGGCGCTCGGCGGTGAACGCGCCCCGCAGCGCGAAGGCGAGCGTCCAGAGCAGCAGGACCAGGCCGGCGACCACGTGGGCGCCGTGGAGCCCGGTGATGGTGTAGAAGAGCGACCCGTACGCGTTCGTCCGCGGGGTGAAGAGGTCGGCCTTCTCGGTGTACTCCCAGATCTGGAGCGCGAGGAAGGCCGAGCCGAGGAGCAGGGTCGCGAGCAGCGCGAGGACAAGCCCTCGCTGGTCGCCGCGCCGCGCGTTCCGCTCGGCGAGGTACGCGGGAATGCTCGAGAGCATCAGGAGCACCGTCATCACGATCGGCTTCGCGAGCTTGGGGTCGGCGATGCCGTCGGGCGGCCAGGGGCCCTCGGTCTGGAACTTCGTGTAGAAGTACGACGCGAGCAGCAGCGCGAAGAGCGCGGCCTCGGTGGCGATCAGGAGCAGCATCCCCCACCACGCTGGCTCGCGCGTGAGCGGCGGGGCGGCGCGGTGCTCGAGGGTCGTCACGCCTCGCGCTCCCGTCCGACGGGCCAGTGCCAGGCGCCGAGCGCGAGCGCGGCCAGTGCACCGGCGACGATCGCGATCCACCAGGTCTCGAAGATGAGACCGACGAAGACCAGCGCCAGCGCGACTGCGAACGCGAGGGGGACGAGCGACTCGGACGGCATGTGCAGCGCGCGCTGGGGGTCACCCTCCAGGAGCGACGTCTCGGTCGTCTGGTGCCCCTCCGCGAGGGTCACGTTGGTCGGGTGCGAGCTCTCGTCCCAGAGTGGGGTCGCGCTGCGGACGATCGGGACGCTGGCGAAGTTGTACGGCGGCGGCGGCGACGAGGTCGCCCACTCGAGCGTCGGCGCGCCCCAGGGGTCGTCGCCCGCCGGCTCGCCGCGCACGTACGTGAGCACGATGTTGACCGCGACGACGACGAGGCCGATCGCGAGCACGTACGCGCCGATCGTCGACAGGAGGTTGAGCGTGCCCCACCCCATGTCGCCGGGGTACGTGTAGACGCGGCGCGGCATCCCGAGCAGCCCCGAGATGTGCATCGGGAAGAAGCCCAGGTTGAAGCCGGTGAAGACGAGCCAGAAGCTCAGCTGGCCGAGGCCCTCGCTCGGCATGCGGCCCGAGATCTTCGGCAGCCAGTAGTGGATCCCGGCGAGGATCGGGAAGACGGCGCCGCCGAAGAGCACGTAGTGGAAGTGGGCGACGACGAAGTACGTGTCCGTCACCTGCTGGTCGAAGGGGATCACGGCGAACATGACGCCGGTGACGCCGCCGATCACGAACACGAGCAGGAAGCCGAGGACGTAGAGGAGCGGCGTCTTGAGCACCGGCCTGCCGCCGACGAGCGTCGCGAGCCACGCGAACACCTGGACACCGCTCGGGATCGCGATCACGAGGCTCGCCGCCGCGAAGAAGGTGATCGTCAGCTGCGGCAGCCCGACGGCGAACATGTGGTGCACCCAGACGCCGAAGCCGAGGAACGCGATCATCATCGTCGAGAGGGCGACCCACGTGTACGCCACCATCGGCCGGCGTGCGAACGTCGGCACGACGGTCGACACGATCCCGACGGCCGGCAGGAAGATGATGTAGACGTCGGGGTGGCCGAAGATCCAGAACAGGTGCTGCCAGAGGACGGGGTCGCCGCCGGCCGAGAGGTCGAAGAAGTGGAAGCCGAACAGGCGGTCGAGCTCGAGGAGCGCCGAGGCTGCCGTCAGGGCCGGGATCGCGAAGAGGATCGCGAAGGACGTCCCGAGGACGGCCCAGCAGAAGAGCGGGATCCGGTTGAGCGACATCCCGGGCGCGCGCAGCTTGAGGATCGTGACGATGAAGTTGACGGCGCCCGCGGTCGTCGAGATGCCAAGGAAGATCAGCCCGAGCCCGTAGAAGTCGATGTTCGGGCCGCTGTCGAACTGGCTCGACGCGAGCGGCACGTAGTTGAACCACCCCACGTCGGGCGCCTTCCCGAGGACGAGCCCGGAGTACATGAACACGCCGGCGCCGAGGAAGATCCAGTAGCCGAGCGCGTTGAGCTTCGGGAACGCCATGTCGCGCGCGCCGAGCTGCAGCGGCACGACGTAGTTGCCGAAGCCCGAGAGCATCGGCGTCACGAAGAGGAAGATCATCGTGATGCCGTGCATCGAGAACAGCTGGTCGTAGGCCTCGGGCGAGAGGATGCGCGAGTCCGCCCGCGCGAGCTGCGCCCGCATCGCCGCCGCCTCGAGCCCGCCGAGGAAGAAGAACGTCAGCGCGGTGACCATGTAGCGGGTGCCGATCCGCTTGTGGTCGACGGTCGCGAACCACGAGACGACGCCCGCCGGCTCGGCCCACGAGCGCCGCAGCCGCGTGGTGTCGACGACGGTCATCGGAGCGTCTCCAGGTAGGCGAGCAGGTCCTGCAGCTCCGGCCCGGAGAGCGCCGTCGCGGGCATCTTGTTCCCCGGCTTCAGGTGCTGCGGGTCGAGGATCCAGCCGGCGAGGTAGCCCGGGGTGTTCGGGACGACCCCGGCGCCGATCGCCTGCCGCGACGCCAGGTGCGTGAGATCGGGGCCGATCGTGCCGCTCGCGTTCGTGCCCGCGATCGTGTGGCAGTAGACGCAGGCGGAGCCGAGGAGCACCTGCTGGCCGCGCTGCTCGGCCGGGGTCGACGGCACGGGCGCGTCCTCGGCCTCGCGCGCGAGCCACGCGTCGAGGTCGGCGCGCGGCTCCGCGACGACGGTGAACGCCATGTGCGCGTGCTGGAGGCCGCAGAACTCGGCGCATTGCCCGCGGAAGACGCCCGCCCGGTCGGCGCGGAGGCGGAGGACGTTGCGGCGGCCCGGGATCATGTCGATCTTCCGGTTCAGCTCGGGCACCCAGAAGCTGTGGATCACGTCGCCCGAGAGCGCGACGATGGTGACGGTCTCGCCGACCGGGATGTGGATCTCGTTCGCCGTGCGGACGTGCTGCTCGGGGTAGTCGACGTCCCAGAACCACTGGCGGCCGGTCACCTCGATCGTCATCACCGAGCTCGACGCGCCGGCGGCCGACGACGTGGTGGAGAGCGTCCCGAGCGTGAGCGCGAACAGCGCCGTGAGCACGACGAGGGGCACCGCGACGCCCGCGAGGGCGATGAAGAGGTGCGCCCCGCGCTGGCGCCGCCCCGGGCGGTCGGCCGGCGTGAGCGACCCGTGCCTGCGGACGACGACGACCGTCACGAGGGCGAGCACGACGGCGAACACCACGGCCGAGCCGACGAGTATCACCCACCAGATCGTCGCGATGTCGCGCGAAGCCTTGCTCGCCGGCCGGAGGGTCGACTGGTCGGAGCCGCATCCGCCCGCGAGGAGCGCGAACGGCACGGCTGCGAGCGCGAGCGGGGCGCGGCGGACGACTCGGCGAGATCTATCGTAGTACGATCCTTTGCCGCGCACGACCGGGGATCCCCCCTTGCCGAAGCCGCCAAACATCCCCGACGACCCCATCGGCCGCGTGGCCGCCTTCCGCCTCGCGCTGCAGCGGTTCGAGCGGGCGTCCGACCGCATCGTCCGGCGCAGCGGCTTGACGCCGCGCCAGTACCTCCTCCTCCTGACGCTCGAAGGGCGCCACGGGGGCTCGGCGTCGATCGGGACGCTGTCGCAGGAGCTTCTCCTCGCGCAGAGCACCGTGACGGAGCTCGCCGACCGCGCGCAGGCCGACGGCCTCGTCGAGCGCGTCGTCGCGCGCCACGACGCCCGGGTCGTGCTCCTGCACACGACGCGCGAGGGGGCTCGACGGCTCGGGCGCGCGCTCGAGGCGCTCGACCGCGAGCGCGACCGCCTCGGGACGGCGATCGACGAGCTGAACGCGGCGCTCCCGCGCTGAGAGGCGTGCGCGGCGTTTGCCGCGCCGGTGTCCGGGCTAGGGACCCGTCGTGTCCCCGCGCAGCCGACGACCGGCGGCCGCCCTCGCCGAGGCCCGACACGACGCAGCCGGCTGCCGGCGCTGCGACCTCTGGCGGAATGCGACGCAGGTCGTGTTCGGCGAGGGCACGACGCGTGCACGCGCGATGCTCGTCGGCGAGCAGCCGGGAGACGTGGAGGACGAGCAGGGACGTCCGTTCGTCGGGCCGGCTGGGATCCTCCTACGGCGAGTGGTCGAGGAAGTCGGCCTCGACGAGCGCGACCTCTACCTGACGAACGCGGTCAAGCACTTCAAGTGGCGGCCGAAGGGCACGCGCCGGATCCACGACACGCCCAACTGGACGGAGATCCGCGCGTGCGATCTCTGGCTCCGGCTCGAGCTCGCCGAGGTGGCACCCGAGCTCCTCGTCTGTCTGGGCGCGACCGCGACGCACGCGCTCCTCGGCCGCGGCGCGAAGGTCACGGCGCTTCGCGGCCAGGTGATCGAGGTGCCCGAGGTCGAGCTGCCCGTGATCGTGACGCTGCACCCCTCCGCCGTCCTGCGTGCGGGCGATCGCAGAGACGAGCGGCGCGCGGAGCTGACGCACGACCTCGCGCTCGTCAAGACGACGCTCGAGGCGCTCCGGGCCGGAGGTGTCGCGACGGCGGCGCACGGGTAGGCCTGCCGTACACCCACCCACGAGGAGGACACATGGACAGCGACCGGATCGAAGGCGAGAAGAAGCAGCAGGAGGGGAAGCTCCAGGAGACCTGGGGCGAGATGAAGGACAAGGCGCGCGACGTCAAGGACGACGTCGAGGACGCCCTCGACCGCGACGAGGACGACGAGCTCGTCGAGGACCGCCACTGAGCACCGGCGGCCGCGGAGGCGGCACGTGCGAAATTGTCACGTGCCGCCTCCGCCTCGCCGGCGACGCCGACCACGAGGAGGTTCTGGCAATGCCGCCACGCGGAGTGAAGAAGGGCTCGAAGAGGGCCCGGCAGTACGAGCACATCAAGGACTCGCTGGAGAAGCGCGGCACCTCGGAGGGCAAGGCCGAGGAGATCGCTGCGCGCACGGTGAACAAGGAGCGGGCGCGGCACGGCGAGGCGAAGGAGTCGTCCCGGCTCTCCCGCGAGGACATCTCGTCCGGTCGCCGCGGCGGCCTCCGCGCGCACCGCAAGGGCCCTCGGGGCCGGACGCGCGACCAGCTCTACGAAGAGGCGAAGGACAAGAACGTCAAGGGACGCTCGAAGATGACGAAGGCGGAGCTCGCCCGGGCGGTCGGCCGCTCGTGAGACCGACGCGCGGTGTGGCGAGACCTGCTGCGACCGGGAATCCATTAGGTTTCGCCCCACGCCGTGCGGGGTACACGACGCGCGCAGGCTGCCAAGGGATCGGATGAGCGAAACCGAGTCGACTGATTTCGACGTCGAGACGATCGACGAGGGGGACCCCGTCGTCGTGATCGCGGTCCACGGCCAGGCCGATCTCCACACCGCGCCGGAGCTGCGAAACGCGATCACGGCGGCGCTCGACGGCGGCGCGACCGGGCTGGTCGTCGACCTCTCCGAGGCGACGTTCATCGACTCGATGACGCTCGGCGTGCTCCTCGGCGCTGTCAAGCGCCTGCGCCCGTCGGGCGGCAAGGTCAGCATCGTCTGCACCGACCCGCACATCCGCCGGATCTTCGAGATCACGCTCCTCGACCGGGTGTTCTCGCTGCACACGTCTCTCGAGGCCGCGCGGGCCGTCGGGTACGGCAACGCGTGACCGCCCCCGCTCCGCCGGGGGGAGCCCGGACGACCGTCGAGTTCCCGGCCGGTGAGCAGTACCGCAGCGTGCCACGGCTCGTGCTCGGCGGTGTCGCGTCGCGCTTCGAGCTGCCGATCGACCGGGTCGACGACCTCCTCCTCGCGGTCGAGAGCCTGCTGATGCAGGAGACCGTCGGCGGCACGCTCCGCCTCGAAGCCGAGGCGACGCCCTCGGGGCTGCTCGTGCGGCTCGGGTCGTTCCGCCCGGGACAGCTCGACGACCCCGGGTTGCGACGCGTCCTCACGCCGCTCGTCGAGAGCGTCGACGAGCAGCGCGACGGCGACTTCGCCCGGATCGAGCTCGTCGTCTCCGCCACCTACCGCCCCGACGAGGCATGACACCCGCAACGCCAGACGTCGACTTCGTCGCGCTGATCGACGCGTACCACGCCGGCGACGAGCAGGCGCGCGACCGGCTCGTCGAGCGCTACATGCCGCTCGTCCGTAGCCTCGCCGCGCGCTACGCGGGCCGCGGCGAGCCGCAGGAGGACCTCGTCCAGGTCGCCTCGATCGGCCTCCTCCTCTCGATCGAGAGGTTCGACACGAGCCGCGAGGTCCAGTTCACGACCTACGCCGTGCCGACGATCGTCGGCGAGATCCAGCGCCACTTCCGCGACCGGGCCTGGGCCGTCCACGTCCCGCGGCGGATGAAGGAGCTGAGCGTCCGCCTCACGCGGGCGGTCGAGTCGAAGACGGCCGAGCTCGGCCGCGCGCCCACGATCGCGGAGCTCGCCGAGGCGACGGGCGCCGAGGAGGACGAGGTCGTCGAGGCCCTGCACAGCTCCGAGGCGTACTCCACCCGCTCGCTCTCGCAGCCGCTCGGCCGCGACGCCGACGACGAGACGATGCAGGACGTCCTCGGAGTGGAGGACGCAGGGTTCGGCGAGGTCGAGGACAGCGTTCTCGTGGAGGCCGGTCTCGAGGCGCTCGACGAGCGCGAGCGCCGGATTGTCGAGCTCCGGTTCTTCGAGGGCTTGACGCAGTCCGAGATCGCCGCGCGGATCGGCATCTCGCAGATGCACGTTTCCCGCTTGCTGCGTCGGGCACTCCACGTCATGCGCGGCCGACTGGAAGAGGCGATGAAAGAGGAGCTGCCGTGAGTCGCGACGTCGTGACGCTCGTCATCCCCGCGAGAACCGAGTACCTGATCGTGGCGCGCCTCGCCCTCGCCGGCATCGCGCGTGGGACACCCATCGACGAGGGGGCGCTCGCCGACCTCAAGCTGGCCGTGACCGAGGCCTGCGGGAACGCGGTCCGCCATGCCCAGCCGTCGGAGCACGGGGTGATCCGGGTCGACTTCGACCTCGAGGACGGCACGATCGAGATCCGCGTCGAGGACGCAGGCCCCGGCATAGGCACCCTGCCGGACGACGACCGCGACGAGCTCGCCGAGAGCGGCATGGGGCTCGCCATCATCCGTGCGCTCGTGGACGACTTCGAGATTCGCGACGGCGACAGCGGTCGCGGCACGGTCGTCCGCATGCGCAAGCGTCTCGCGGCCGCCTGAGCGGCGGGCGAGCTAACGCACCCGAGCGACGTGCTCGGGCACGTCGGCGCCGGGCGGATGGAGGAGATTCTCGACGTGGAAGTACGTCGCGAGCGCGCCGAGCGCGAGCCACCGAAGCCTCGTCATCGCATGCCTCCGAGGTCGCCGTTCGGATCCCGGAGATCGGCGCCCGCCTCGGCCTGCGGTGCGTCGAGCAGCCTTCCGTACAGGCTACGGAGCTCTCCCGCCGCCTGGAACGCGTCGTCGTTCCCGACCTCCGCTCCGGCCTCGCGCCGCGCGACCGCCTCGCGGGCGCGCTCGAGGACGGCGCCGACCTCGGGCTCGTCGGTCGCGCCGGGCACGCCGTCCACGTAGCCCGCCGCCGCCAGCATCCGCTCGACGAGATCGAGCAGCTCCGACAGCGCGTCGGCCGGGTCCGTGCGGAGGTCCTCGGTCAGGCCCTCGTACTCGGTCTCCCACGCGTGGCGGTCGTCGCCCTGGACTGCCTCTGACATGGGAGACCCCTACCGCGCCGTCTCGCCCGCGAAACACGGGTGGCGTGGCAGGCTGTCGACGTGTCGCGCGGGATGCGAGACGAGCCGGACCGCGGCACGCTCGACAACGCCGCGCTCGCCGAGCGCCTCGAGGCCTTCGCCACGCTGCTCGAGCTGGCGGGATCGAGCCCCTACGCGAGCCGGGCGTTCCGCCGGGCCGCCCAGACGGTGCGCGAGACGCGCGTCTCCGTAGCCGAGCTCGCGCTCGCCGGGCGGGTCGACGAGCTGCGCGGGATCGGCCCGGGCATCGCCGCGCGCCTGCGGGAGCTCGCAGAGACCGGGAAGCTGGCCGAGCTCGACGAGCTCGAGCGCACCGTGCAGCCGGAGCTCGTCGCCCTCGGCCGCTACCTCGGCGTCGGCGCGAAGCGGATGCTCGAGATCGCCAAGGCGCTCGACGTGACGACGGCCGACGAGTTTCGCGCCGCGGCCCGCGCGGGACGGCTCCTCTCCGTCCCCGGGATCGGCGCGAAGACCGAGGCGCGGCTGCTCTCGAACCTCGACCGCCCGCCGGAGCAGCAGCGTCGCGCCGCGACCGTCGACCGCGCCCGGGCGCTCGTCGGCGGCATCGCGGACACGCTCGGCGGCGCCATCGCCGGCGACCCCCGGAGGTGGGCCGACGAGTGCTTCGCACTTCGCGTCGTCGTCGCCGCGGACGACCCGGGCGAGATCGTGGAGGCGTTCGCGCGCCTACCCTCGGTCGTCGCGCTCGTCGAGCGCGGCGAGCGGAGCGCGATCGGGGTGAGCGTCGACGGGACGTCCGTCGAGCTGCTCGTGCCCGCGCCGCGCGCGTTCGGCACCGAGCTCCTCCGCGCGACCGGGTCGAGCGCTTACGTGGAAGCTCTCGGCGAGCTGCCGGTCGCGGGATCGGAGGAGGCCGTCTACGAGGCGCTCGGCGTGCCGTGGTGCCCGCCGGAGCTGCGCGAAGAGCCCTTCTCCGGCACCCCGCCGGCGCTCCTCGAGCTCGGCGACGTCCGCGGCGACCTGCACTGCCACACGACCTGGTCGGACGGGCGCGCCTCGGTGCTCGAGCTCGGCCGCGCCTCGCGCGACCTCGGCTACGAGTACGTCGCCGTCTGCGACCACACCCGGAACGTCCGCGTCGTTCCCGGGCTCGACGCCGACGACGTCCGCCGTCAGGGCGAGGAGATCGCAGCGGCGAACGAGGAGCTCGCGCCGTTCCGGATCCTCCGCGGGATCGAGGCCGACATCCTCCCCGACGGCTCGCTCGACCTCCCGGACGACGTGCTCGCCGAGCTCGAGTGGGTGCAGGTCAGCCTCCACGCCGGGCAGCGCGAGCCCCGCGACCGCCTGACGAAGCGCGTCGTCGAGGCGATGCGCCACCCGGCCGCGTCCTGCCTCAGCCACCCGAAGGGACGGATCGTCAACCATCGGCAGCCGAACGCGCTCGACCTCGACGCCGTCTTCGAGGTCGCCCTCGAGACCGGCGTCGCCGTGGAGACGAACGGCCTCCCGGACCGCCTCGACCTCCGCGGCGAGGACGTTCGCCGCGCCGTGGCCGGCGGCGTGCCCGTCGTCGCCTCGACCGACGCGCACTCGCTTCGCGGCCTCGGCAACATGCGCCTCGCCGTTGCCACCGCCCGCCGCGGTTGGGCGACCGCAGACGACGTCGTCAACACGCGACCGCTCGAGGCCGTGCTCGGCCGGCGACGGACCGGCTGAGAGCGCCGTCCGCTGACCCGGCGGCCGGCCGCGTCCCCGGCGACTCGAGCCGAGCTCAGTACCAGCGTCCGCGCGCGAAGCCGCCGAAGGCGACCAGGCCGATCAGGGCGATGACGATGCCCAGCCAGAGGCTCCAGACGATCGCGACGATGATTCCGATGATCACGAGGATCCCGCCGAGGCCGATCCCTGCTGCGCCCCGACCTGCCGTTCCGTCCGCCATCTCGTGCTCCTCCTCGAAGGGTCGCGCAGCGTTCCGACTCGACGCTGCGTCGTCGTTCTACCCCGAAACCGGCGATCGCAACCACGGGAGGCGGTTGGAAAGCCGACCGCACGGGTACCCGCCCACCGACCCCGATCACCCGCGAAGGAGAGCGCCGTGAGCGAACCGCAGACACCCGAACCGCTCGAGACACCGCCCCCGGACGTGCCCGAGCCGGCGCCGAGCCCCGACCCCGTTCCGAGCCCGCAGCCGCCGCCCGGAACGCCGAACCCCGGCCCCGCCGGAGCGGACGAGCATCCGCTCGAGGCCGAGTATCCGGACTCCGACGGAGAAGGGCAACCCGCCTGACGTGACGTCCTCCGCTCAGCGCCAGGACGGGCCGTCTGGTCCGTTTCCCGAGCTCGAGGAGCCGAAGCGCGCGGACCCGGGGCTCCGTGACCTTTCGTTCGCCGACTGGCGCGCCGTCCTCCTGCGGGCGGGCAAGGAGTCGCTCGACGACAACGTCCCGATGATGGCGTCGGCGCTGGCCTACAGCGCGTTCTTCGCGATCCCGTCGGTGCTGCTCCTGGTCCTCGGCGTCTTCACGCTCGTCGCCGATCAGGCGACGATCACCGAGATCGTCGACAAGCTCACCGCCGTCGCGCCGGAGGAGGTCGCGAAGCTGTTCGGCCAGAGCCTGGAGCGGCTGAGCGAGCGGCCGTCCGCCGGAATCCTCCTCACGGTCGTGGGCCTCGTCCTCGCGCTGTGGTCGCTGAGCAGCGCCATGAGCACCGTCATCACGGCGCTCAACGTCGCCTACGACCGGGACGACCGCCGCGGCTTCGTCCGCAAGCGCCTGACCGCGCTCGGCCTCGGGATCGCTGTCGGCGCCGCCGTGCTGCTCGCCGGGACGCTGCTCGTCCTGGGTCCGCATCTCCAGTCGTGGCTCGGCGGCGCGCTCGACGCGCAGACAGCCGTCGCCTTCGTCTGGTGGATCGGACAGTGGCCGCTCCTCGTGGTCGCCCTGCTCCTGGCCTTCGCGCTCGTCCTCTTCCTCGCGCCGGACGTCGACCATCCGCGCTGGCAGCTCGTCACGCCCGGCTCGATCGTCGCGGTCGTCGTCTGGCTCCTCGCCTCGGGCGTGTTCTCGCTCTACACGACCTGGTTCGGGTCGTACGACAAGACGTGGGGGACGCTCGGGGCCGTCATCGTGACGATGACCTGGCTCTGGCTCGGCGGGATGGCGCTCCTCTTCGGCGGCGAGCTGAACGCCGAAACCGAACGGAGCCGTCAGCTGCGTGAGCGTCCGGGCCGGACGCCCGAGGCTGCGTCGCCCCCGCTGCGGTCCACGTGAGCCAGGCCGCGAGCGGGGCCGGGCCGCGTGTCCCACGCGGCCCGGCCGGTTCGCGCTCGGTCAGGCGTAGGCCTTCGCGCTCTCGTTCGCGACGCGGGTCGAGATCTTCTCGACCAGGCGCAGCGCCTCCTTCTCCTCGGCGAGGTTCTTGTCGAGGAGCTCGACCGCCTTCTCCTCGCCCATCGCCTTCGCCATCCGGCGGAGACCCTCGTACGCGGCGATCTCGTAGTTCTCGGTGCGGGCCGCCGCGCCCAGGTCGACGGAGTCGACGAGCTCGGGCGATGTCTCCTCGAGGAGCTTGTCGTGCTCCGACTTCAGCCCCTCGAAACCGATGCACTCCTCGGGCTGGGGCGTCTCGCCGAGCTCCTCGAACACCTGCTCGACGTTGCGGAGATGGCCCTTCGTCTGCTCGAGGTGCTCCTCGAGGGCGCTGCGGAACTCCTCGTCGGAGACCTCCGAGATGAGCTTCGGCAGCACCTCGTTCGCGAGGGCGTCCTCGACGTACATGATGTCGCCGAGCTCGTGGAGGAAGAGCTCGCGCGGCGTCGTGATCTGCGACACAGTGGCGTCCTTTCTGGTCGTGGCCTGATGCGGAGATACCCACGACGAACGGGCACACAAACCACGTGGCGGATGCGGTTCGTTTGCGCGCGCGTCGTAGCGGTCACACCGATGCCCATGGAACCGGCCCGAGCTCCGACGCGCCCGCTCGAGGGACGTCTGTCGGACATCTGGGGACCGCGCACGCCGTACGGCAGCGGCGACGAGTGGCCGGCCCGGGTCGACCAGCTCCTCGAGCGCGGCGTCGACGAATCGGCGGTCGAGTGGGTGCAGTCGGCGTGCGTTCTCTGCTCGAACGGCTGCGGCCTCGACATCGCCGTCAGCGGCGGACGCATCGTCGGCGTCCGCGGTCGCGAGCACGACCGGGTCAACCACGGCCGTCTCGGCCCCAAGGGCCTCCACGGCTGGAAGGCGAACAACGCGCCAGACCGGCTGACGACGCCGCTGGTCCGACGTGGCGGGGCGCTCGAGCCGGCAGGATGGGACGAGGCGATGACGCTCGTCACCGAACGGACGAGAGCCGTCCTCACCGAGCACGGGCCGCTCGCGACGGCGTTCTACAACTCGGGACAGCTCTTCCTCGAGGACTACTACACCCTGGCGATCGTCGTCCGGGCCGGCATCGGGACGCCCCACCTCGACGGCAACACCCGTCTCTGCACCGCGACGGCCGACGCAGCGCTCAAGGAGAGCTTCGGCTCCGACGGCGACCCGGGGTCGATCACGGACGTCGACGAGTGCGACACGCTCTTCCTGGTCGGGCACAACATGGCCGAGACCCAGACCATCCTGTGGGCACGGGTGCTCGACCGTCTCGCCGGCCCCGACCCGCCCGCGCTCGTCGTCGTCGATCCGCGGCGGACGAAGGTGGCCGAGCACGCCGCCGTGCACCTCGCGATCCGCGGCGGCACGAACCTGCCGCTGCTGAACGCGATCCAGCACGAGCTGATCGCCAACGGCTGGATCGATCCCGCGTTCCTCGACGCGCACACGATCGGCTTCGAGAAGCTGCGCGCCACCGTGGCCGCATACCCGCCCGAGCGCGCGGCCGAGCTCTGCGGCGTCGAGGCGCAGGACATCCGCGAGGCCGCGCGGATCATCGGGCGGTCGGAGCGCCTCGTCTCGACCTGCCTCCAGGGCGTGTACCAGTCTCACCAGGCGACCGCGTCCGCGGTCCAGGTCAACAACATCCAGCTCCTGCGCGGCAAGATCGGGAAGCCCGGCTGCACCGTGTTCCAGATGAACGGGCAGCCGACCGCGCAGAACACGCGCGAGACCGGCGCCGACGGCGACCTCGCCGGCGTCCGCAACTGGCAGAACGAGACGCACGTCCGTGAGCTGGCGCGCCTCTGGAACGTCGAGCCGGAGACGATCCCGAGCTGGGCGCCGCCGACGCACGTGATGCAGATCTTCCGCTACGCCGAGGAGGGGTCGGTCCGCTTCCTCTGGATCATCGGCACCAACCCCGCGGTCTCGCTGCCCGACCTCGGCCGGATCCGGTCGATCCTCGCGGACGAGCGCCTGTTCGTCGTGGTCAGCGACGCGTTCCTCAACGAGACCGGTGAGCTCGCCGACGTCGTGCTCCCGACCGCGCTCTGGGGCGAGAAGACGGGCACGTTCACGAACCACGACCGCACCGTCCATCTCTCCGAGAAGGCGGTCGATCCGCCCGGCGAGGCGCGGTCGGACCTCGAGATCCTCGTCGAGTACGCCCGCCGGCTCGGGCTGCGCTGCCGCGACGGCGCGCCGCTGATCCCGTGGAGCGCGCCCGAGGAGTGCTTCCACGCGTTCCGGGAGATGACGCGCGGCCGGCTCTGCGACTACAGCGGGCTCTCGTACGAGATGCTCCGCGGCTCCGGCGGGATCCAGTGGCCGTGCAACGAGCTCCACCCGAACGGTGCCGAGCGGCTCTACACCGATAACGTCTTCAACACGTTCGCCGACGAGTGCGAGGACTACGGCCACGATCTCGTCACCGGCGCGGCGCACGAGCGGAAGGACTTTCCCGCGCTCGACAAGCCCGGCCGCGCCGTGCTCCACGCCGTCGACCACGCGCCGACGGTCGAGGCGAGGCGCGACGAGTACCCGCTCCAGCTGACGACGGGACGAACGGTCTACCACTGGCACACCCGCACGAAGACCGGTCGTGTCGCCGAGCTCGACGGCGCGGCGCCCGACGTCTGGGTGGAGCTCTCGCCCTCGGACGCCGCGGCGCTCGACGTCGGCGAGGGCGACGTCGTCCGGGTCGAGTCGCCGCGAGGCGCCCTCGTCAGCCGCGCCCGCCTCACCGGCGTCCGCCGGGGTGTCGTCTTCGTGCCCTTCCACTACGGCTCGTGGGGCGACGCGAGCTCCGACGACGGACGGCGCGCCGCGAACGAGCTGACGATCGTCGCGTGGGATCCCGTCTCCAAGCAGCCGCTCGTCAAGTCGGCGGCCGTCCGCGTCGAGAAGGTCGCCCCGTCCGGCGGGGCGCCCTCGCCCGCGCCCACGACCACGGCCTCGCAGCCGGCGGCGCCGAGCGCCGAGGTGCCATGAAGCTCGACCATGCCGTCGAGCTCGTCCAGGACGCGGAGGCGAGCCTCGCGGACGAGCTGAGGACGCTCGGCGAGCGCCACGCCGCCGAGAGCGACGTCTACCACACCGCCCACCTGCTGGCGGCACGGTGCACGACGCAGCTCGAGCGCCTACTGCCCCACGCGGAGCGGTACTCCGCGCCCCAGCGGAGCGACGCGGGGGGGAGCCCCGGCCCACTCGAACGTGCGCGCCGTCTCTCGTCCGAGCTCCTCGCCGGGAGGCCGGAGCCCGCGATGCTCCTCCTCCACGACCTTCGGGAGACGTACGTCTCCGCGCACGACGCGGAGATCGCCTGGGTGATGCTCCGTCAGGCGGCCAAGGCGGCGCGGGACACCGAGCTCGTCGCGACGGCCGAGGAGGGCCTCGAGGAGGCGGAACGCCGCTGGAAGTGGCTGCGGACGAAGATCAAGGACGCGTCGCCGCAGGTTCTCGTGGTCGGCTGAGGTCCCCCCGGGGCGACCAGGGGCGGAGCCAGGCCGCGGCGAACACCGCCTGGAGCGCGAGGTCGGCGAGGTAGATCCGCGACTCCGTCCGCGAGGCGCGGACGTCCGCGACGCCGAAGGCGAGGCCACTGGCGAGCGCGAGTGCGATGGTCTCGGGTCGCTTCGAGCCGCGAAGCGTCGCCAGGCCGAGCGAGACGCCGATCGATGCGGCGAGGCCGCCGACGGTGCGGACGAGCCAGAAGTCCTGCTTGCGCCCCGTCACCCGCTCGAAGCTCGTGCGATCGAGGAGCGGCCAGACGCCGCTCGCGGTGAGATACGCGGCGTGGGCGCCGGCAGTGACGCGCGCCGCGCTCGCGGCCATGTGTCAGGCCCCTGCCGTGCGCTCGAGCGCGGCGGCTCGGGTCGCATGGACGTCGAGCACCTCGTCGAGACCCGTGATCTCGAAGATGCGCCTCGCCGCGCTGTCCGGGAGAACGATGCGAAGCTCCCCGTCGGCCTCCCGGACACGGCGAACGGCGCCGACGACGGTGCCGAGGGCGGTCGAGTCGAGAAACGCGACCCCGGTCAGGTCGATGACCAGACGGGGCCGGGTTGCCCCCTGGATCTCGGCCACTGCCGCGGCGAACAGCTCACGAAGGCGCGGCGCGTCGTGGGCGTCGAGCTCTCCGCGCAGGGTGACGACCGCCGTCTCACCCTCGTCGTGCATCTCGTAGAGATCGTGCATCGAGCCCATGATGCCCGGAGGCGCCGCAGTCGGCGCCTCCGGGCGGCGGATCCGTACGGTGGATCAGCGCTCGACGATTCGCTCGCCGTCACGCACGACGGTCGTGTCGCGGCCCCCGAACCCACCCCAGCTCGACCAGAACACGAGGGAGATGAGCGCACCGGCGGCTCCGACGACCATGAGGATCACACCCACGGTCTGCAGGTCGACACCTGACACGTCGGCCGAGACGGCCCACGTGAGGATCGCACCGACCGCGATCAGGATGAGACTGACACCAATGCCCATGTTCGTTCCTCTCGGAGTCGTTTTCTTGCGGACGCGTTCTCGAACTCGGAAGCGCGTTTCGGACGTCACGGGGATACCCCCTGCACACACCGCCGAAACCGGCAACGTCGTCGCGCGCCCGTTTCCCGAGCGAGCCGCCCGGGGTACCTCGGCGGGATGGTGAACGCCGCCCTGCTGCTCGTCGACGTCGTGAACGACTTTCGCCACGAGGACGGCGAGCTGCTCCTGGCGTCCTTTCGCTCGCGGCACCCGGCACTACGGGCCGAGCTCGAGCGGGCTCGTGGCTCGATGCCCGTCGTCTACGCGAACGACGACTGGGGCAGGTGGGACGCGAACGCCCCCGGGCTCGTGCGGAGCGCGATCGACGAGGGCCGCGGCGGCGATCTCGTCGCCACCATCGCGCCCCACGAGGGTGACCGTGTCGTGCTCAAGCCGCGCTACTCGGCCTTCGACTCGACACCGCTCGAGATCCTCCTCCGGCAGCTCGAGGTCGAGCACCTGCGGCTCGCCGGGATGGCGACCGAGATGTGCGTCACGCAGACCGCGATCGCCGCGCGCGAGCTCGGCTTCACGGTGACGGTCCTGCCGGATGCCTGCGCGTGCGTCGACGAGCGGCTCGAGCGGATCGCGCTCGAGTACCTCCGAGACGTCGTCGGCGTCCACCTCGAGCCGTAGGTCGGGGGCCCGCCGTGGGTCAGCCGGCGCGCTGCAGCGCGAGCAGCGCGACGTCGTCCTGCAGCAGCCGCTCGCCGATCAGGTCGGCCAGCAGCCCGTCGAGCAGCTCCTCGGGATCGCAGCCGTGGAAGCGCGCGACCGCCTCGCAGAGGCCCTCGAGCGCCTCGTCGATCCCGAGCCCCCGCCGCTCCACCAGCCCGTCGGTGTAGAAGAGGACGACGTCGCCCGGCTCGAGCACCGTCCGTGACTCCTCGTACGGCGTGTCCGCCCCGACGCCGAGCGGCAGCGACTCGCCGCCCGAGAGGAACTCGCAGCGGCCGTCGACGGTGAGCAGCACCGGTGGCAGATGGCCGGCCGAGCAGTGGCGGAGCTCCCCGCTCTCCTGGTCGAGGTCGAACGCGACCATCGTCGCGAGGAACGAGTCCGTCGCCTCGACGAGCCCGTTCAGGCGCGAGGCGACCGCCGACGGCGACAGGCCGTCCACGCTGTGCGCGCGCTGGACGGTGCGGAGTTGGCCCATGCGCGATGCCGCCAGGACGCCCTTGCCCGCGACGTCGCCGACGCTCCCGCCGAGACGACCGTCCGGCCTCAGGGCGAGGTCGTACCAGTCGCCGCCGACGTCGGCCTCCGCGCTCCCGCAGAGGTAGCGGACGGCGACGCAGCCCTCGTACGGCACCTCGAGCGACGGTGGGAGGAGGGCGCGCTGGAGCTGCTCCGCGATGCGGTGATCGCGCTCGAAGACCCGGGCGTTCGCGACCGCCTGGGCGCACTGGCCGGCGAGCGTCAGGAGCAGCTCGCGTTCGTCCGCCCCGAGCGAGCGAGGGCCCTCGAAGCTGATCATGAGGACGCCCAGCGTGCCGCCCGCAAGCCTGAGCGGGACGAACGCCTCGGCTTCGAGGTGCGGGTCGAGCGCCAGCTCGTGTGCCGGGTAGCCGGCCTCCATCTGCTCGAGCGAATCGACCCAGAGCGGCCGGCCGTCGCGGTAGACGTGAGCCGCGACGACGGGGTCCGTCGGCGCGAACCGTCGATACAGGTCGAGGACGTCGTCGGAGTACCCGACCGCACTGACCGCCTCGAGGCTTCCGTCTTCGCCGGCGAGCACGAGCGCGCCCGCCGCGGCGTCGACGGTCGCGATCCCCTCCTGGACGACGATCCGGGCGACCTCCTCGACGGTCATCGCGCTGCCGAGGAGCGCGGTCACGGCCTGGAGCCGCTCGAGGCGCTCGGACGTGATGCGCTCCGCCTCGAGCAGCCGGGCGCGCTCCAGCGCCTGGGCGCAGAGGCGCCCGACGGCCTGGATGAAGACGACGTCGTCGTCCTCGACCTCGTGGAGGGGCGCGAAGCTTGCGCACAGCACACCCGTCGTCGCGGCGCCCACGCCCATCGGCACGAGCACCGTCGGCCGCGCCCCATGCCGCTCGGGCACGTTCGCGAGGGCCGGATACCGGCGCTTCGCGTCGTCCGGAGAGCCGAAGATGACCGTGTCGCCCGTCGCGAGGACGTCGGTGACGGGAACTGCGGCGTCCGCCGGGATCGACGTCCACGCCGCAGAGATCTCGTCGTCGAAGCCGACCGACGCGATGAGCCTCGCGTCGGGTCCTTCGCGGACGTAGATCAGCGCGCCGTCGGCCCCGATCGCCTCCAGGCCGGCGGAGAGGACGGCGGCGCAGACGTCGTCGGGGGTCGCCGCAGCGGAGAGGGCGGCGGTGAGCGCCTGCAGCCGGCGTGCGACGTCCCGGGCGTGTGCCGTCTCGTCGAGGAGTCGCGCACGCTCCAGGGCCTGGGCGCACAGCGTGACGATCGCCTCGGTGAACGCCCGGTCGTCCTGGCCGAACTCACGGGGATGGTCGAAGAACGCGACGAAGAACCCACGGCGGATGCCGACCGCGAGCGGCAGCGCGCAGAGCGAGCCCCACGCCGTGTGCGCGAAGACCTCGCGGAGAAGCGGGAACTGCCGTTCCGCGTCGTCGCGGTCGGGGAGCCACACCGCCGACCCGGACCGCGCGGCCTGGGGGCCGGGAAGGTCCGCGTCGAACGGCACCGTCTCCCAGGTGCCGGCGGCGTCCTCCCGCGAGTACCCCGCGGTGACGCGGTGCATCGCCGCGGCGCCGCGCTGCGGGTACGCGATCGAGCCGCCGGAGGCGCCGATCGTCGCCAGCCCGGCCTCGATCGCGACGCGGAGGACATCCTCCGCCGTTGCGGCTGCGGAGAGGCGGGCGCTCACGCGCTGCAGCGCCTCCGTACGGCGCGCAGCGCCCCGCTCTGCCTCGAGGAGGCGCAGCCGCTCGAGCGCGACCGCCGTCCGCCGTCCGAGTGCCTCGGCGAGCGCGACGTCGTGGTGGTCGAGGGCACGGCTCGACGGCGCGTTCCCGAGCACGAGCAACGCGGACACGTTCCCTCCCTCCGAGAGCACCGGCGCGACGATC
>DATBIQ010000078.1:0-28210 GCA_036556865.1 Gaiella sp. | reverse complement strand
GGTGCAGAGCGAGACGCTCGTCGACGAGCTCTGGGAGTCGCCCCCGCCGAGCGCGACCAAGATCCTCCAGAACTACGTGTCGCAGCTCCGTCGCACGCTCGGCGACGGTGTCCTCGTCACGCGCGGTCGCGGGTACGCACTCCGTGTCGAGCCGGGGGAGGTCGACGTCGATCGCTTCGTCGCGCAGCTCGAAATCGGCCGACGGGCTCTCGCGACGAACGACCCCGAGCTCGCAGCAGCGACACTGCGAGCGGCGCTCGAGCTCTGGCGCGGCCCGCCGCTCGTCGACTTCGCCGACGAGCGGTTCGCGCAGGCCGACATCGACCGACTGGAGGAGCTTCGCCTGGCGGCGCTGACGGAGCGGATCGAAGCCGACCTGGCTCTCGGCAGGCACGCGGAACTGATCGGCGAGCTCGATGTGCTCGCACGTCGCTACCCGTTCCAGGAACGGCTTTGCGCGCAACGGATGCTCGCTCTGTACCGCTCGGGACGCCAGGCCGAAGCGCTGGAGGCCTACCGCGCGACGCGCCACTCGCTCAACGAGGAGATGGGGATCGATCCCGGTGGAGCGCTCCAGGCGCTCGAGCGAGCGATCCTGACACAGGATCCGGCCCTCGACCTCCCGCCGGCGCGCACGGGATCGAGCCGGGAAGGCGTCGGCGAGCGCTCGCGGAGGTCGAGGCGCTTCCTCGCGGCGGGCATCGTCGCGCTGACGGCCATCGTCGGCGCGGCCGCGTGGCTCCTCCTCCTCGACGGCCGCGAGTCCGCGGGCGTCGTCGATCCGGCCTACTCGGTCGGAGTGGTCGATCCGGAATCCAATGAGATCGTCGATCGAATCGAAGTGGGTCTCCTGCCGTCGGCGGTCGCGACAGGCGCCGGGAACGTGTTCGTCCTCAACCAGGGCGAGACGACCGTCTCCAAGATCGATGCGACCACGCACCGCGTGACGAGGACGATCCCGCTGACGGAGACGGCGAACGAGGTGGGCGCCACCGCGATCGCGTTCGGCCATGGGGCCGCCTGGATCGGCGACGGCAACTCGGCAACGGTGTCGAGGGTGGACAGCGCCCAAGTGCGCTCGGATCCCCCCGTTCGGATCCATCCCCGGTTCGAGAGCGACGTCCTGCTCATCGCCACGGACGCCACCGCGGTGTGGGTCGTCAGCGCGAGACGCTCGACGATCTACAAGCTCGATCCGGTCTCGACGAGAACATTGTCTCGCGCCCGGGTACCGGCCACGCCGATCGGAGTCGCGGCCGGACGCGGGGCCGTGTGGATGACATCGATCCGACCCGTCCGGACGCCGGGAACCATCGCGACGTCCGGGGCACTCACCCGCATCGATCCGGCAACGCTCGCCGTCGTCTCGGAGGCTTCGCTCCCGTTCACACCGTCGGGTCTCGCCGTCGGATTCGGCGCAGTCTGGGTCGCCGTCAACTCACAGAATGCGGTCCTGCGGATCGACCCGCGAACGAGCAGCGTCGAGACGACCATCGTGGTCGGCGACGGGCCGAACGCACTCGCCGTGGGCTCCGATGCAATCTGGGTGGTGAACGCGAAGGGCCTCACCCTCTCGAGAGTCGACCCGAAGACCAACAAGGTCGTTGCAACGGTTCGCCTGTCCGGCACGCCAGGGGCGATCGCGAGCGGCGGCGGGAAGATCTGGGTGACGGGCCTCTGATGGCGCGGGCGGATGCGTCGTCGACATTTCGCGGTGGTTCACGGCGCCATGGCCGAGAGCACGGCGCCCACGAGCCCGGGCAGCGCACGGTCGAGCTCCCCGAGCGCACGGCCGATCTGCCAGCGCGCGCGATCCGCCTCGCCGATCGCGTTCGAGATCGCGCGCACCTCGACGGCGGGAACACCGGCCAACGCGGCGGCGCGGAGCACCCCGAATCCCTCCATCCCCTCGACGAGCGGGTCGAGTGACACAGTGTCGCTTGCGCCCTTGCTCGCACCGCCGACGGTCGCGGACGTGTGGATCGGCGTCTGCGACGCCGCGGGCAGCACAGCGGCGACCGCGGCGACGAGGGCGGGATCGGCCGCGACGCGCTCGACGACCGGCCACTCGGCCGAGAGATCGCAGTAGACCGCCTCGGTGCCGACGACGAGGGAGCCGACCGGGAGGTCGCGCGCGCCCGCGAGGCCGACGTGGAGGACCGCGTCGAACGGCCGGAGCGCGAGCGCGCGAGCGGTCGCCGCCGCGGCCTCCACCGGCCCGACGCCGCAGACGAGGCCGTCGTGGCCGCAGAGCTCGCGGTCGGTGGCAGCGACGAGGAGGATCAACCGGGCGAACCCTACGGGACGGGATACCGAGGGGTCCGCCCGGATCGTGCGCAGGCGGCCGACTAGCCGCCGACGAGCTTCAGCTGACCGCGGATCTCGCCACCCGCGTTCTTCGCCGTGTGGACGTTGACGTAGTAGCCGCCCTTCTCGAACGCCTCCGCGAGATCGTGGTCGATCGCCGTGCGGCCGTTCTGACCGTTGCGGCACGGGCCGCAGAGCGGGACGACGACGGCGCCGGCGACGCCCGCGGCGCCCTTGTGGATGTGGGCCGCGGTCGCCTTGCCGGAGAGCCGGCGGAACGTCAGCGTCCAGCGGATCGACGCCTTCCCCTTCTTGTCGGTCACGGTCGCCGTGAACACGCCGGCTGCCTTCGCGGGCGCGTTCGGCGCCGGGACCTCGCTCTTCGGCGTCAGCGTCGCGCGATACGAGTACGTCGTCGTCGACGCGGCGAGCGCCGCCCCGGCCACCGCCAGCGCGCCGACCCCCGCGACGATCCCCACGAGCCTGCCCATCGGAACCTCCTGACCCGGGCCGGACCGGCCCGTCGCCAGCCTCTACGCGCCGTCGCGGCGACCGGTTTCACGCCGACATCGCTCGTGTCGAGTCGACACGAGCGATGTCCGTGCGAACCCGGCGGCAGAGACCCGAGCCGGCCGGCTAGCGGTTCCGTCGCGCGATCGCCCGCGCGACCGCGTCGGCGCTCGCGTACTTCGCCTCGAGCGTCCTCGTCTTCCGCTGCACGGCGCGATCGAAGGCGTCCGGCACGGCGACCATGGCCGGCCGCACCTGCACCGGCGCGTCCCCGAAGTCCGCCTCGGGGATCCTCGCCCCTGCCGTCCCGGCGACCGCCGCGACCACCATGACCGATGCCGAGAGCGACACCGCAATCCGCCTCTTCGTACCCATGACCGGCTCCTCCCGCGTTGACCGTCTGTGCGTCGACGGTAGGCCTGGAACGAGCCGCTGTCGTGCGCGCGCGCGACGCCCGCTGTGTCACGCTCGCGACACAGCGAGCCGCTCACGCGCTCCGGGCGTGGCCCTGGAGTGCGAGCGCCGCCGCCCGGTCGAGCGTCAGGTGCCGACCCTCTGCGACGGCCGCGACGACCGACGGATCGTCGTCCGTTCGAAGCGCTGCGACGATTGCGACGGCATCCTCGTCGGCGTCGAGAACGGCGAGGTGAGACTCCTCCGCGTCGATGGCGCCCCAGAGGCGGCCCGCGAGGTCGCGGTCGTGCCGCCGGTGCGCGATCGCCGCCAGCAGCGCAAGCACCAGGATGGTGACGCGGAGGTCGTCGACCCGTCGCGCGAAGACCAGAGCGGCGAGCGCCGACTCGGTTGCCTCGTCGAGCAGGTCGCTTGCGAATTCGAGTTGCGCCACCCACGCTGCCCCCCAGCCCTCCCACAGTCGAAAGCCGCAGGTGCGAGCGGTCGCGACGGCCCCGCGCTGGAGCTCGAGCGCAGCCGCCGGGTCGCCCTCTAGCATCGCGACACCGGCAAGCGCGGTGAGGCACTGCGCCTCGACTCCGGGCACGTCCTCCACGCCGCGTGACGCCCGGATCTCGGCCACGAGGCGGCGCGTTCGCACGACGTCTCCCTCGTAGGACGCGTGGATCGCGAAGCGCGCGAGCAGCGCCACGACCTCGTTCTCGTCGTCCAGCGCTCGGAACAGCGCAAGCGCCTCCTCATAGCTCCTCACGCCTAGGAGCGGCTCTCCGTCCACGACCGCGACGCCACCGTGGACGCGGTAGAGAGCCGCACGAAGCGGTGCAGGCAGGGTGGCGTTCGCGAGGAGCGCCTCGGCGCGGCGCCGGCCCTCGCCGACGCCGTGCGTCACCCACAGCTGCTCGAGCGCGACGACGATCCCCGCGGCCAGAACGGGATCGACGTCGACGGCCCAGTCGAGCGCGGCACGAACGTCGTCCTTGATCGTCAGCACCCGATCCCAGTCCGGCTCGAGAACCTCCCGACGAAGCGCCTTCGTCGACGTCAGGTGCGACGACTCCGCGAGCCTGGCGACCCAGTCCGCGTGACGACGGCGCACCGCGGCGGCGAGCTCGGGATCGCCGTCCAACCGCTCGTCGGCGACCTCGCGGATCGTCTCGAGCATGACGAGCTCGTCACCACGGACGGAGCGCCCGCGGTGCGACACGAGGCTGTGGTCGACGAGCGACGCGACCGAACCGAGTTCCGCCCCGCACACGACCTCCGCGTCGCCGATCGTCCAGCCGCCCCGGAATGCGGCGAGCGCCGCGAACACGCGCTGCGCGTCGGGCTCGAGCAGCCCGAGACTCCATTCCACCGTCGCGCGAAGGGTCTGCTGCCGCGCAGGCAGGTCGCGCGGACCGTTCGTCAGGACGCTGAGGCGCGCTTCGAACCGTTCGCGGAGCGCGTCAGGCGTCAGCACGCGAATCCACGCGGCCGCGAGCTCGACGGCGAGCGGGAGGCCGTCGACGCGACGACAGATCTCACGGACGTCGCCCTCGTTCTGCGCGTCGAGGACGAAGGACGGATCGAGTGCCTTCGCGCGTCGCTCGAAGAGCTCCGCAGCGGCGTCCTCGTTCAGCGGGGCGACAGGAAAGACGCGCTCGCCGGACACGTGGAGCACGGCGCGGCTCGTGACCAGCACCGTCACGCGGGGAGCCCGTGCGACGAGGTCGACGTACAACGGAGCGGCCTCTCTGAGGTGCTCGGCGTTGTCGACGACGAGCAGGAGCTCGCGCGAGGCAAGCGCGTCTGCAATCCCATCGGCGCTTCGTGCGCCGGGAGCATCGCCCAGGCCGAGGGCGCCCGCGATGGTGGACGCGACGAGGCCGGGATCGCGAAGCGGAGCCAGCTCGACGAGCAGCGCGCCGTTCGCGAATGACGGCGCGGCACGCCGGGCCGCTTCGAGCGCGAGCGAGGTCTTCCCGCTCCCGCCCGCGCCGGTGAGCACGATCAACCGCGATTCCCGGCGGGCGAGCAGCTCGCCGAGGGCGACGAGCTCGGTCTCGCGCCCGACCAGGGCGCTGACGGGCGCAGGAAGGATCTCGCGCTCGCCTCGAACGGGGCCGGCCAGGTCGAGACCGGCGTCGTGGCGAAGAATCCGCTGCTGCAGCTCGCGCAACGCAGGGCCCGGCTCGAGCCCGAGCTCCTCCCGCAGCCGGCGACGCACGTGGGCGTAGTGCTCGAGCGCATCCGACTGCCGGCCGCGACGGTACAGCGCGAGCATGGCCTGCTCGTGCAGGCGCTCTCGCAGGGGGTTGTCCGCCGCGAGCCCGAGGATCTCCCCGAGCACCTCGTCGTGCCTGCCGAGAGCGAGCTGCGCGTCGATCCGCTCCTCGAGCGCGACGAGCCGCAGCTCCTCGAGGCGCTCCGACTCGGCGCGCGCGAGCTCCTCGTACGCGAGCTGGCCGTACGCGCGGCCGCGCCAGAGACGGAGCGCCTGGTCGCCGAGCGACGCCGCGAGCGCGGGGTTCCCGGCGGCGCGCACCGAGCTGCACTCGCCCAGCAGGCGCTCGAAGCGCTCCGCGTCGAGGAGGTCGCTGGGAAGCTCGACCGCGTATGCGCCGGCCCGGGTGACGATCCGGACGGATGTGGGAAGCGCCTTGCGCAGCTGCGAGACGTAGACCTGCACGAGCTTTGCCGCCGAGGCGGGAGGGTGCTCGCCCCAGATGGCGTCCACGAGCTCGTCGACGCCCCGTGCGCGCCCCTCCGCCACGACGAGCGCCGCCAGCAGGCGTCGCTGCTTCGCCGTCAACGCCACCGGGCCGTCGTCACCGACGACCTCGACAGGCCCAAGGACACGAACCTCCGCCGCGGACACCCGGACGCAGTCTGAACGACCCACCGCCAGTTGGAAACCGTTGCGAGCGCCGGCTACACCCGATCTAAACCGGCATCCGAATGCTGAGGCCGCACACACCCAAGGAACGGAGGTTCCAGTGTCCAGAAAGACGATGCGCCGCGGCGCGATCGCCGTCGCCGCGATGGCACTCGCACTGCCCGCCGGCGCCGGAGCCCACAACGCCGGCCACTTCACACTTCCCGACGGGAGCTGTCACGAGGTCGGATCGTTCAGACATGCGCCCCTCGTCGGACCGAAGGACGACCGGCACCCGCTCGACCTGATGCCCGAGACGCCTTCGCCGTTCGACGAGTACGGCGCGAGCTTCGCCGCGTTCAGAGGATCGACGCCGATCCTCCCGGGCCCCTGTCGCTGACGACGGCCCGTCGACCTCCGCGAGCAGCGCGAGTGATGGAGGCAACGGCCTCCATCACTCGTCTATGGACCGGAGTGCCGTTGCTGCGCGGCGCCAGCCGGAGCGAGGAGCGGGCCATACCGGAACTGAACCGTGACGCCTGACGCTCGCAGCGTGCCGTACGCATTCGTGGAGGACATCGCGGCGAGCTGGGAGCATTACCAGCGGTCCGCATCCGCCCCGGCGAGCGCGTGCTCACGCTCCTGGTCCCGCGGACGGTTCCGGCCGGCCCCGTGACCGTGCGGCTCGCGCTCGCAGACCTCGCCGGAAACCGCAAGGGCGCCCGCCGCCAGATCATGATCGCCGCCCGAGCCGACGACCTATCGCGCGTGCTCCTCTGAGTCGCCGGTCGGAGTGTGGCGGCCGCCCGCCGCCGGTCGCCACAACTCCGGATCGATACGGTGGTCGGACGGTGCGGATCGCCAGCTGGAACGTCAACTCGGTGAAGCAGCGCGTACCGCGGCTCCTGCCGTGGCTCGACGAGCGCCGGCCGGACGTCGTCTGCCTCCAGGAGACGAAGCTCGCGGACGACGCCTTCCTCGAGCTGCTCCGTGACGAACTCGACGACCGCGGATACGCCGTCGCCGTCCACGGCGAGACCGCCTGGAACGGGGTCGCGATCCTCTCGTGCGCCGGGCTGGAGGACGTGACGCCCGGTCTTGCCGGGGCGCCCGGCTTCCCCCACCAGGAGTCGCGTGCGATCTCCGCGACATGCGCAGGGATCCGGGTCGTCTCGGTCTACGTCCCGAACGGGCGGGCGCCCGACTCCGAGCACTACCGGTACAAGCTCGCGTGGCTCGCGGCGTTGCACGACGTGGTCGCGGCAGGGCCCGAGGCGACGATCGTCTGCGGCGACATGAACGTCGCACCCACTGACGCGGACGTGTTCGACCCCGACGCCTACGTCGGGCAAACGCACGTCACCGCGCCGGAGCGCCAGGCGCTGGCGGCCCTCCGCGAGCTCGGGCTGCGCGACGTGGTGCGCGACCGCTGGCCGGACGAGCGGGTCTTCACGTACTGGGACTACCGCGCCGGGATGTTCCACCAGGACCTCGGGATGCGAATCGACCTGGTCCTCGCGAGCGGGCCGGTCGCGAGCCGCGTCAGAGCGGCCTGGGTGGATCGCAACGCTCGCAAGGGAAGCGGCCCGAGCGACCACGCGCCGGTGATCGTCGACCTGGACGAGGCACCGGACGGTGACATCGGTCCGGTCGTGCCGCCGCCCTCGCGGCCCGTCACTCGGCGCGGTGTGAAGAAGCTGCCGCAGGCGCCCTAGCGAGGCGTGTCGGCAGATCCGTTCGCCCGAAGGCCGGCCGGTGCCCGCTCGGTTGCCTCCGACGCGCCCATGGCGAGGTCGAGGGCCTCGGCCAGCGACATCGACGCGCCGCGTGCCATGGCCTCGTGGAAGGCCGCGGGATCGAGGCGGCCCCGCACGTCGGCGACCGTCGACTCGTGGAGGCGCCGCTCGAAGGGCTTGAAGTCGGCTCCGATCTGACGGAGCAGCGTGTCGGCGGCACCCACGAGGCTCGCCGCGCGCTGCCAGTCGCCCGACGTCGCGGACAGCGCTGCGAAGCCTTCGAGGCACCACGCGAGATCCTCCTTGTCCTGGGCAGCCCGCGCGAGGTCGAGCGACTCGCGGAACCTCGACGCTGCGGCGCCGTTCACGCCGAGCATGAGGTCGACCGCGCCGAGGTTGAACAGCGACCGTGCAATGTTCGCGGTGTCGCCGAGAGAGCGAAGCAGGGCGTGGCTCTCCTCGAACAGCGGCCCTGCGCGACGGTAGTCGCCGGTCGCGAGCGACAGGTCGCCGAGGTTGTTGAGGGCCAGCGCCGTGATCCGCGCGTCACCGGCGTCGCGGGCGAGCGCGACGGCCTCCTCCAGCACGAGGGCTGCGCGCTGCTCGTCGCCTCCTGCGAGGACGATCGCGCCCAAGTTGCTCAGCGCATTCGCGATCAGCTTGGTCTCGCCGGTTCGTCGCGCCGAGTCGAGTGCGCGCTCGGCGAACGCCTCCGACGCGGCGTAATCGCCCTGGAGGAGCGTGATCGACGCTCCCGCCGTCTGAGCCCGGCGCAGAAGGTGCGGGTCGAGGCCGACGGCGCCGGGCAGCACGGTGTCGAGCTGTCTCCTCGCCTCCGTGAGATGGCCGCGGACGTACCAGAAGCGGCTCAAGAGAACGGTCAGTCGGAGCGCCGCATCCTGCTCCCCCGCGCCCAGGAGATGCGCGAGCGCCGCGCGCGCGTTGTCGTGCTCCGTCTCGAGGACGGTGAACCAGAGCGTCTGCTCCTCTCCACGCAAGTGCGGCTCGGCGCGCTCGGCGAGCTCGATCAGCCACGCGGCGTGACGGCGCCGCGTGACCTCCTCCTCGGCCATGTCCCTCAGGCGGTCCGCGGCGTACTGCCGCACGGTCTCGAGCAGGTCGTAGCGCGTCTCGTCCCCGTGGTGACGCACGATGAGGAGCGAGGCGTCGGCGAGGCTCTCGACGAGGTCGAGCGCCCGGCTCTCGTCACCCTCGAGACAGACCCGCGCCGCGGCCTCGAGCGTCGCCCCACCTCTGAAGACGGACAGCCGAGCGAGGAGACCACGCTGTTCGGTCGGAAGCAGCTCGTAGCTCCAGTCGAGGGTCTCGTACAACGTGTGCTGCCGGGCTGGAAGATCGTGTGGGCCTCCCGCCAGGAAGCTCAGCCGCTCGGTCAGTCGATCGAGCACCGCCTGCGGGCTGAGCGCCCGAACGCGCGCCGCCGCCAGCTCGACCGCGAGCGGCAGGCCGTCCACCCGACGACAGAGCTCACGAACCGCTTCCCCGTTCGCCGGCGTGAGCCGGAAGTCCGGCTGGAGGGCGCGGGCCCGCTCCTCGAACAGCGCCTGCGCCGCGTCGACGTCGAGCGGGGCGACCGGAAACACGCGCTCGCCCGAGAGGTGCAGGACCGTGCGGCTCGTGATCAGCATGGTCAGGCGCGGCGCGCGTGCCAGAAGCTCGACGAAGGCAGGCGCCGTCTCCAGCACGTGCTCGGCGTTGTCCACCACGAGCAGGAGGTCCTGCGAGCGAAGCGCCTCGGCGAGCGCTTCCATCGGCTCGTGGACGTCGGCAATGCCGAGCACCTGGGCGATGGTCGGGAGCACGAGCTGCGGGTCGCGCAGCGGCGCCAGCTCGACGAGCGCCGCTCCGTTGGCGAACGACGACGCAGCTCGACGGGCCGCTTCGAGCGCGAGCCGTGTCTTGCCGCTGCCGCCCGCTCCCGTGAGGACGAGGAGGCGCGCCTCGCGGCTCTGGAGCAGAGCGGCGAGTGCCTCGAGCTCCGCCTCGCGCCCCACCAGCCGGTTCGGCGGCTCCGGGAGCGAGCGCGCAGCGTCGACGTGGGCTGCGACGTCGAGCGTGGGGTCCTGCTGAAGGATGCGTCGTTGAAGGGCCCGAAGCTCGGAGCCAGGCTCGAGCCCGAGCTCCTCGTCGAGACGCCGATGGAGAGCCGTGTAGAGCTCGAGCGCCTCGGACTGGCGCCCGGAGCGGTAGAGCGCGAGCATTGCCTGCTGCTGGAGTCGCTCCCTCAGCGGGTTCTCGCCGGCAAGGCCGAGAACCTCGGCGAGCGTCTCCGCGTGCCGACCGAGCGCGAGCTGCGCCTCGAACCGCTCCTCCAACGCCGCGAGGCGCAGTTCCTCGAGACGCTCGATCTCGGGCTGGAGGAAGCTCGCATACCTCAGATCCGCGTACGCACGGCCGCGCCAGAGCTCTGAGGCCTGCTCTGCGAGCGACGCAGCGAGAGCGGGATTGTCGTCCCGCCGGGCAGCCACCGCCTCTCCGACCAGGCGCTCGCACCGCGCGGCGTCGAGCAGCTCGGGCGGCAGCTCGAGCGAGTAGGCGGAGCCGAGCGTCACGATGCCGACCGACGCGGGGAGCGACCGCCGGAGCTGCGAGACGTACACCTGCACGAGCTTGCGGGCGGAGGCGGGGGCAGCCTCTCCCCAGAGGGCGTCGGCCAGCTCGTCGACGCTGCACGAGCGCCCGTTCGCCGTCACCAGCGCCGCGAGCAGGAGCCGGTGCTTGCTCGCGAGCGGAACCGGGCCGTCGTCTCCGACGACCTGGACGGGCCCGAGCACGCAGATCGTCGCCGACGACACCCTCGCCCAGTCTGTCTGACGGCGCCGCCGACATGCTCGCCCTATACCGCGACTATGCCGGCGCATCGGACGATGTCGACGTGCCGTACGCATTCGTCGAGGACATCGCGGCGAGCTGGGAGCAGTACGAACGCTTCGCAGCGGCCTTCGAAGGATCCCCTCCGGAGGGCCTGCTGCTCCATGCGGCAGGGCCCACCGACGAGGGGTTCCGGATCATCGGCGTCTGGGAGACCGAGGCGGACTGGGACCGCTTCCGGGCGGATCGCCTCGATCCGGGCGCCGAGGCGGTCGGCGCGGTGCGACCGACGGTCCGCGTGCTGCGGCCGGCACACGTCGTGAGGGGCATGACGCCCGGGTGTGGGCGCCGCCGGGGGGTCGGCGTCGACGAGCCGGGCGAGGCCTGAAGTGAGCGAACACCGAGGGAGGTCACACATGCGCAAGAGCAACGCACTCATCGACGCGAAGGCGGCGCTTGCCTTCGCCATCCTCGTCGCGGCGATGCTCGCGACAGCGGCGTCGGCGTCACCCGGCGCAGCGTGCGCGGTCTGCGGCAAGAACCTGATCAAGAACCCGGGGGCGGAGGCCGGCGCCGGCATCACCGCCGTTGGCGCGTTCGGTGCGGTTCCGGGCTGGATCGGCGAGGCAGGGCAGTTCGGGGCAGCGTCCTACGTCTTCCCGAACGGCTGGTTCTCGAAGACGTCCAAGGGCTCGCCCAAGCGTGGGAAGAACTACTTCTTCGGCGGGACGACGACCGAGGCCGTGACCGCCAAGGCAACGATCGGCAAGCAGACCATCAAGCTCCCCGCGTCCGCAGCGGGACGCAAGGTGATCCTCGGCGGCTGGCTCGGCAACTACGGGAGCGGTCCGACCGGGAACATGACCCAGGTGCGGGCCGACTTCGGCGACGCGAGCGGGACCGTCCTCGCGCGGCTCCGGATCGGGAACGACACGACGATCTCGGGCACGGACATGGCCTTCCGCAGCCGCAAGGGCAAAGTGCCTGCGGGTGCGACTCAGGTGACGATCGTCGTGACGTTCGCGGGCGGGAACAACTACAAGCTCGCCGGGGCCGACGACCTCTCGCTCGTGCTCGCCTAGCCGCTAGCGAGAGGTCCGGCGGCACGACCGGTTCCCGACGAAGGGAAGGGAACGTGCGGCGGCGACCGCCGACAGGCGGTCGCCGCCCCGTGCGCGCGCCACGAACGTCTCCCCGTCGGCTCAGCGCTCGGCCCCGACGGCCTCTCCGACCGCTTCGTCCTCGGCAGCGTCCTCTGCGTGCGAGAACCGGATCTCGCCGAGCTCGGCGTGGGCCCGAATCGTGTCCCCGTCCGCGAACTCGCCCTCGAGCAGCCGCAGCGCGAGCGGGTTCTCGAGCAGCCGCTGGATCGCGCGCTTCAGCGGCCGGGCGCCGTAGGCAGGGTCCCACCCCGCCTCGGCGATCAGCTCTCGCGCGCCGTCCGTCAGCTCGAGCGCGATCCCGCGCTCGGCGAGCCGCTCGTTGAGCCGCGCCAGCTGCAGGCCGACGATCTCCGAGAGCTGCTCGCGCGTCAGCGACTCGAACACGACGATCTCGTCGATCCGGTTCAGGAACTCGGGCCGGAAGCGGTCGGCCATGTCCTCGGCCGTGCGGATGTTCGAGGTCATGATCACGACGGTGTTCCGGAAGTCGACCGTGCGGCCGTGGCCGTCGGTCAGCCGGCCGTCGTCGAGCAGCTGGAGGAGGACGTCGAACACCTCGGCGTGCGCCTTCTCGATCTCGTCGAGGAGGAGCACGGCGTACGGCCGCCGCCGCACGGCCTCGGTGAGCTGACCGCCCTCCTCGTAGCCGACGTAGCCGGGGGGCGCGCCCACGAGCCGCGCGACCGTGTGCCGCTCCTGGTACTCGGACATGTCGAGCCGCACCATCGCGCGGTCGTCGTCGAACATGAACTCGGCGAGCGCCCGCGCGAGCTCCGTCTTGCCCACGCCCGTCGGGCCGAGGAACACGAACGAGCCGATCGGCCGGTTCGGGTCCTGGAGGCCCGAACGCGCGCGCCTGAGCGCGTTCGAGACGGCCTCGATCGCGGCGTCCTGCCCGACGACCCGCTCGTGCAGCCGCGCCTCCATGTGCACGAGCTTCTCGACCTCGCCCTCGAGGAGGCGGTCGGTCGGGATGCCCGTCCACTGGGCGACGACGGCGGCGATGTCGTCCTCGTCGACCTCTTCCTTCACCATCGGCGCGGCCGCCGGCTCGGCGCGCTCGGAGAGCTCGCGCTCGAGCTCGGGAAGCAGGCCGTAGCGGATCTCCGCGACGCGCGCGAGGTCGCCGCCCCGCTCGGCGCGCTCGGCCTCCATGCGGAGATCGTCGATCTGCCGCGTGATCTCCTTGACGCGGTCGAGCACGTCCTTCTCGCCCGCCCACCGTGCTGCGAGCTCGTCGCGGCGCGCCTTCGCCTCCGCGAGCTCCTTCTCGAGCGGCTCGCGCGTCGCGGGGGTCTCCTTGGCCATGGCCGCGAGCTCGATCTCGAGCTGCGTCACGCGCCGCTCCGCCTCGTCCAGCTCGACCGGCGAGGAGTCGATCTCCATGCGCAGGCGCGAGGCCGACTCGTCGACGAGGTCGATCGCCTTGTCGGGCAGGAAGCGGTCGGAGATGTAGCGATCCGAGAGCACCGCCGCGGCGACGAGGGCGGCGTCGCGGATCCGCACGCCGTGGTGCGCCTCGTAGCGCTCCTTCAGGCCACGCAGGATGCCGATCGTGTCCGCGACCGACGGCTCGCCGATGAAGACCGGCTGGAAGCGCCGCTCGAGCGCGGGGTCCTTCTCGATGTGCGAGCGGTACTCGTCGAGCGTCGTCGCGCCGACGGCGCGCAGCTCGCCGCGGGCGAGCATCGGCTTCAGCAGGTTTCCCGCCGAGACGGCGCCCTCTGCCGCGCCGGCGCCGACGATCGTGTGCAGCTCGTCGATGAAGAGGACGATCTCGCCCTCGCTCGCCGTGATCTCTGCGAGGACGGCCTTGAGCCGCTCCTCGAACTCGCCCCGGTACTTCGCGCCGGCGACGAGCGCACCGACGTCGAGGGCCCAGACGCGCTTGCCCTCGAGACCGGACGGGACGTCGCCCGCGACGATGCGCTGGGCGAGGCCCTCTGCGATCGCCGTCTTCCCCACCCCGGGCTCGCCGATGAGGACGGGGTTGTTCTTCGTGCGTCGCGAGAGCACCTGGATCGTGCGGCGGATCTCCTCGTCGCGGCCGATGACCGGGTCGAGCTTCCCGGCCTCGGCGAGCGCGGTCAGGTCGCGGCCGTACTTCTCGAGCGCCTGGTACGAGCCCTCCGGATCCTGCGACGTCACCCGCTGGCCGCCGCGCACCCCTTGGAGCGCGCCGAGCAGGGCGTCGCGCGGAACGATGCCCAGCGCGAGCAGCAGGTGCTCGACGGAGACGAACTCGTCACCGAGGGTCTTCGCCTCGTCGAACGCGGCGTCGAGCACGCGCCGGAACGCTGCCGAGGCCTGCGGTTGCGCGCCACCGGACACCGCCGGCTGCTGCCCGAGCCGCGCCTCGGCCTCACTGCGCAGCGCATCGGGGGATGCGCCTGCGCGCTCGACGAGTGTCCGGGGGAGCTCCTGGTCGAGCAGTGCGATGGTCAGATGGTCCGGCGTGACCTCGGGGTTCCCGGTGCGCCGCGCGAGCTCCTGCGCCGCCGCAACGGCCTCGCCGCTCTTGATCGTCAGCTTGTTGAAGTCCATCTCAGCTCCTCGTGGCCGGCGGCTGCGGCCGCTCGTAGAGCACGACCTCCCGCCGGTACTGCTTGTGGGTCATCTGGATCTCGTCGCGGAGCTGGCGCTCCAGGTGCCGCATCCGGGCCTGCAGCCGGCGCAGCTCGTCCTCGAGCCGCAGCACGTGCTCCACACCCGCGAGGTTCAGGCCCAGCTCGCTCGTCAGCCGCTGGATGAGCCGCAGGCGGTCGACGTCGCTCTCGGAATAGAGGCGCGTGCCGCCGGGCGTGCGCGCAGGCCGGACGAGACCGCGCGCCTCGTACATCCGCAGCGTCTGCGGGTGCAGGCCGGCGAGGTCGGCGGCGACGGAGATCATGTAGCGGCCGCGCTCCGGCATCACATGCTCCTCGCGAGATGGTCACGCGGCTGCTCGCGCGACGCCGACCGGTACGCCTCGAGCGCTTCCTTCTCCGCCTTCGAGAGCTTCTTCGGGACGGTGACGACCAGCCGGGCGAGGAGATCGCCCTTGCCGCCGCCGTTCAGCTTCGGCGCGCCACGACCCTTCACGCGGAGCAGCTTCCCGCTCTCCGAGCCCGATGGCACCTTGAGCGCGACGGCGCCGTCGGGCGTCGGGATCTGGACGGTGGCGCCGAGCGCCGCCTCGGGATACGTGACGGGGACGTCGAGCACCAGGTCGGCGCCGCGGCGCTCGTAGAGCGGCGAGGGCTCGACCTGCACTCGGACGAAGAGGTCGCCGGCCGGGCCGCCGTAGAGCCCCGGCTCGCCCTTTCCCTTGAGCCGGATGCGCGTGCCGTCCTTCGCGCCGGCCGGCACCTTGACCTGATAGCGGCGCGTGACGCGCTCCCGCCCGGACCCTCGGCAGTTCTTGCACGGCGTGTCGACGACGACGCCGTTGCCGCGGCAGCGCTGGCACGGATGGGAGAGCGCGAAGAGCCCCTGGCTGTCGGAGATCACGCCGGAGCCCTGGCAATCGGGGCAGGTTCGCGGCGCGGTGCCGGGCTCGGCGCCGGTACCGCCGCAGACGTGGCAGGCGGTCTCGACTTCGACGGGCACGCGGATCTGGACACCGTCGAGGGCGTCCTCGAACGAGATGCGAACGCGCGACTCGAGGTCGCCGCCGCGCTCGGGCCGCGGGCGTGCGGCGCGTCCCTGACCACGCCCGAAGAACGATCCGAAGTTGCCGAGGATGTCGGACAGGTCGCCGAGGTCGACGTTCTCGAAGCGGACGCCGCCCGGGCCGAATCCGCCGCCGGGCCCCTCGGCCCCGAAACGGTCGTACGCCTGGCGCTTCTCGGGGTCGGAGAGGATGTCGTACGCCGCCTGCACGTCCTTGAACCGCTCCTCGGCCGACGTGTCGCCGGGATTCCGGTCGGGATGGAGCTCGCGCGCGAGCTTGCGATAGGCCTTCTTGATCTCGTCGTCGGACGCCGTCTTCGAGACGCCGAGGACGCCGTAGGGGTCGCGGGGCGGCACGTCTCAGCCCTCCGCCACGACGACGCGGGCCGGACGGAGGACGACGTCCCCGATCCTGTAGCCACGCGTCACGACCTGCACGACGTGCCCGGCCTCGACTCCGTCACCCGGCTGCGTCATCAGCGCCTCGTGGACGTGCGGGTCGAACGGCCCCTCGGCCGGTATCTCCTCGACGCCCTCGGACGCGAGGACGCCGGCGAGCGCGTCCTTCGTCATGCGGACGCCCTCGAGCACCTTCGCTTCCTCGTGGTGCTCGGCCGCGTCCAGCGCGCGCTCGAGATCGTCGAGCACGGGAAGCAGCTTCGCCACGACGCGCTCGCCCGACCGGGCGAGGATCTGCGTCTGCTCGCGCGCGACGCGCTTGCGGTAGTTGTCGAAGTCCGCCGCGACGCGGCGAAGGTCGTCGAGCACCTCCTCCCGCTGCCGCTCCGCGTCCTGCAGACGCGCGAGCAGCTCCTCCGCATCGAGCACGGGCGTCGCCTGTTGCCCTTCGAAGTCGTCTGCCGGCGCGTCGGGCGAGGGCAGGGGCTCGGTGCCCCCGCCCTCGTCCTCCGCGACGTCGACGATGTCGTGACGCTCGTCGCTCACGACGTCTTCGCCGCCTCGTCCTCGTCGATGACCTCGTAGTCGGCGTCCTCGACGACCTCGTCCTGTGTCTCGCCGTTGCCGGTCGGCGCGGACGACGTCGCCCCCTGGCTCGCCTGCGCGTAGACCGCCTGGGCGAGCGGCTGGGCCGCCCCTTCGAGCGCCTGTGCCTTGCTGTTGATCTCGGCGAGGTCGTTCGCCTCGAGCGCCTGGCGCAGCTCCATGATCCGACCCTCGATCGTCGAGGCGTCGGACCCGTCGAGCTTGTCGCGGTGCTCGGCCAGCGCCTTCTCGGTCTGGTAGGCGAGCTGCTCGGCGGTGTTCTTCGCGGTCGCGAGCTCGTGCAGGCGGTGTGCCTCCTCGGCGTGCGACTCGGCCTCGGAGACCATGCGCGAGACCTCGTCCTCGGAGAGGCCGGAGCCGCCCTCGATCCGGATCTGCTGCTCGTTGCCGGTGCCGAGGTCCTTCGCGTTGACGTGGATGATCCCGTTCGCGTCGATGTCGAACGAGACCTCGATCTGCGGCATCCCACGCGGCGCGGGCGGGATCCCGACGAGCTGGAACTTGCCGAGCGTCTTGTTGAACGTCGCCATCTCGGACTCGCCCTGGAGGACGTGGATCTCGACGGACGGCTGGTTGTCCTCGGCGGTCGAGAACGTCTCCGCCTTGCGTGTCGGGATCGTGGTGTTCCGCTCGATCAGCTTCGTCATCACACCGCCCTTCGTCTCGATCCCGAGCGAGAGCGGGGTCACGTCGAGCAGGAGGACGTCCTTCACGTCGCCCTTCAGCACGCCGGCCTGGATCGCGGCTCCGACGGCGACGACCTCGTCCGGGTTGACGCCCTTGTGCGGGTCCTTGCCGATCAGCTCCTTGACCTTCTCCTGCACGGCCGGCATGCGGGTCATGCCGCCGACGAGCACGACGTGGTCGATGGCCGAGGCCTCGAGGCCCGCGTCCTTCAGCGCCTGCTTCGTCGGGCCGACGGTCCGCTCGAGCAGGTCGTGGGTCAGCTCCTGGAGCTTCGCCCGCGTCAGCTGCAGGTCGAGGTGCTTCGGCCCCTCGGGCGTCGCGGTGATGAACGGCAGGTTGATCTGCGTCGTCATCGTCGACGACAGCTCGATCTTCGCCTTCTCCGCGGCCTCGTAGAGCCGCTGCAGCGCCATCTTGTCCTGCGAGAGGTCGATGCCCTGGTCCTTCTTGAACTCGGCGGCCATCCAGTCGACGATCGCCTTGTCGAAGTTGTCGCCGCCGAGGTGGTTGTCGCCGTTCGTCGACTTCACCTCGAAGACGCCGTCGCCGAGCTCGAGCACGGAGACGTCGAACGTCCCGCCGCCGAGGTCGAAGACGAGGATCGTCTGGTCAGCGCCCTCCTTGTCGAGCCCGTAGGCCAGCGCGGCCGCGGTCGGCTCGTTGACGATGCGCAGCACGTTGAGGCCGGCGATCTTGCCGGCGTCCTTGGTCGCCTCGCGCTGGGCGTTGTTGAAGTACGCGGGGACGGTGATCACCGCATCGGTGACCCCTTCGCCGAGGAACGACTCGGCGTCCGCGCGCAGCTTCTGGAGGATCATCGCGCTGATCTCGGGCGGCGCGTACTGCTTCCCCTCGACGGAGACGCGCGCGTCGCCGTTCTCGCCCGATTCGACGGCGTACGGGACGATCGTCATCTCTTCGGAGACCTCGTCCCACTTGCGCCCCATGAAGCGCTTGATCGAGAAGATGGTGTTCTCGGGGTTCGTGACCTGCTGACGCTTCGCCGGCGCCCCGACGAGCCGCTGCCCGTCCTTCGTGAACGCGACGACCGACGGCGTCGTGCGGCCGCCCTCGGCGTTCGGGATCACGGTGGGCTCGCCGCCCTCGAGGACGGCCATACACGAGTTGGTCGTGCCGAGGTCGATGCCGATGGTCTTTGCCATGATGGGTGTGGTGCTCCTTCCTTGAGCGTGGTCGTGCTGGAAATCTGAGTCAGATCATATCAGATCATGGATCGCGAGGGCTCGGCTCGGCCCGCGGGCCGGGCAAGACGGCTCGCGTCTCTCTACTGTCCGAAGACGACCGACGCGGCCGACTTGCCGGCGTCACTCGCCATCCGAAGCAGCACCTGGAGCGAGCCGCTGAGTCCCTGAACCTGGCTCGCGATCCGGAGTTTCCCCTCGGTCGGGAGCGACGCATACGTGGCGTCCTTCGTGTCCAGCGCAGCGAGCCTGTCGACGATCTGGTGGAACTCCGGATCGTCGTGGTACTTCTCGTTCGTCAGCCGCAGCATCACGCTGTCGTACTGGCTGATCTTCTGGAGATCCGACGCGAGCTGGGGCAGCGCCTGGAGTTGGCCCTCGCGCAGGTCGACGCCCGGGTTCCGCCCGAGCGCCCAGGTCTTCGGCTTCGAGAGCCGGCCCAGATCGAACGCACCGGCGGTTGTCACAGCGGCGCTCAACAGCGCGTCCCTCGGTCCCGTTAGCTTCGGCGCGCGGGCGAACGCTCGGATGAGGACGATCAGGCGACGCGCGGACGGCACCGCCGAGACCGCGAACGCCGTGGGATTGCGGCTCGGCCTGCCCTGCGCCCCCACGGCGACAGGCCTGCCGTTCGAGGCCCCGACACGAAGCGTGATCTGCCCGTTGTACGAGACGCAGTCCGTGTTACCCGACCAGCTGATCGTGATCGACTGGGACGGTGAATGGCTCCTCGGCACCGAGACGCGGAGAAACGACCCCGCGACCGGCACGCCTCTGCTCGTCCCTGCCACCTGCACGCTGGCGGGGCTGATCGTCCAGGTCGTCGGGTTCGGGTGGAACTTCCCCGGAGGCGTGCAGACCGCGACGACGTTCATCGCGGGCACGGCGACGTTCGTCGTCTTCCCCGCGGGAATCGTGGGAGCGCTGGCCGCCCGCGCCGTTGCCGCTCCGGCGACCAGCGAGACGACGATCAGACAGGCCCCCTGGGCCGTTCCAGCGAGCCGCATGCTGCGGATTACACATGACGGTCAGCGTCCGTCAAGGTCTGGCGCCGGTCGGACGAAACGGGCGAAGGGCGGCCCGACGGGAGCTTCGATCGCCGAGCGAGGCGGCGCGGACGGAGCCGTCCGTGTGTGTGCACGGAGCGTCACGAAGCAGTTCTCGACGTGGCGTCGCACGGTTCCGGAGAGATCGAGAGACGCTGCGCGACCTCGATGTCCGTCAGTCCCTCGGCCACGAGCAACGGAAACGGCTGTCGCCCTCGATGCCCCTGCCTCCGCGACTCGAGTTTCTGCGTCGGTCGTCACACAAGATGTGACGAACAGCACATAGACGACGACGCCGGGACGACGGATCGTGGTGGTCTCAACGGAGGGACAAGGGAGGCCACAGATGAAACGTCACATCCGGCGCGCGCTCGTTCTCGCGAGCCTCGCCGTCTCACTTGCGGCTCCAGGCGTGGCGCGTGCGGACGTCTTGAACGACTGGAACGTGATCGCGCAGAACCAGGCGATCGCGATCCGACCGACGGCGCACGGGCAGACACGCGGCATCGCGATGGTGCAGGGGGCGGTGTACGACGCGGTGAACGCCATCGCTCCTGCGTACGAGCCGTACCTGCTCGACCTGACGAAGCTCAAGGCGCAGCCGTTCGGCTCGCAGGACGCCGCGATCGCGACGGCGGCGCACAACGTGCTCGTCGCGATCGTCGACCCGGCCCGCGTCGCGGAGATCGACGCGGCGTACGCGAAGACGCTCGAGCCGATCGCGGCCGGCCCGACGAGGGACGAGGGCGTCCGCGTCGGAGCAGCGGCGGCCGCTGCGATGCTCGCGGCACGGGCGAACGACGGATATCTCGCCCCCTTCACCTTCGACCTCCGCGCCGACGCCGGTTGGTGGCGGCCGCTGACGGCGGCCGCGACGGATCCCGACGCGTGGGTCGGAAACCTGAAGCCGTTCGCGATCGAGAGCCCGTCGCAGTTCCGCTCGAAGGGGCCGAACGCGCTCACCAGCGCTGCCTACACGAAGGACTTCACGGAGGTGAAGGCGGTCGGAGCGCTGAAGAGCACCACCCGCACGGCGGACCAGACGACGGCGGCGATCTTCTGGCAGTCGGCTCCCGCCGTGATCTACAACCGGCTGGCACGCGATCTCTCCGCCGCCCGCCGGCTCGACACACTCCGGGAGGCACGCCTGCTCGCGATGATGAACCTCGCCGCGGCGGACGGGGCGACCAGCTGCTGGAACGACAAGTACCACTGGAACTTCTGGCGGCCCCGCGCGGCGATCCAGGAGGCGGCGAACGACGGCAACCCCGCCACCCTCGCCGATCCGACCTGGGAGCCGTTGTTCCATGCCTCGACGGCGACGACGCCGGCACTCGGGACGCCGCCGTTCCCCGATCACCCGTCGGGTCACGGCTGCGTCAGCGGCGCCGTCTTCCGAACGTTCCGGGAGGTGTTCGGGACCGACAAGGTCGCGTTCGACGTCTTCTCGACGAGGTTCCCGACGCAGCCGCGGCACTTCGACCGGTTCTCGCTCGCGTTGAAGGAGATCGTCGACGCCCGCGTCTGGGGCGGGATCCACTTCCGCACTGCGGACGTGCAGGGCGCCGTGATCGGCAAGAAGGTCGGCTTCTGGCTCCAGAAGCACTACTTCACCCCGCTGCGACCGAGCCGCTAGCGAAACGCAGCGATCAGGGCGCCGCCCGTCACCACGAGGGCGGCGCCCAGTACGAGGCGCGGGCCGATGCGCTCCGTTCTCCGGAGCAGCAGCGCGGAGAAGACGACACCGAAGAGCGACTCCGTCGCGACGATCGGGGCGACGACCGAGACGCTGCCACGGTAGAACGCCTCGAACAGCGCGATGTACGAGAGCCCCACGAACGTGCCGGGGAGCAGCCACCGGCCGACGACGCGCGCGGGCCACACGACGGGGTGACGGCGCGCGAGCACGAAGCCAGACGTCACCACGAGGCTCGACGCCAGCATGACGGCTCCCGCGGTCATGGACGGAACGTCCGTCTCGAGCGACTCGTCGCGGACGAGGTTGTCCCGGAGGGCGAACAGTGCGGCGCCGGTGAGCGCGAAGACGATGCCGATCGTGCGCACGTGCTCGGGTCGCTCCGACTCGAGCGCGAGCGCGACCCCGCCCGACACGATCAGCACCGCACCGACGACGACAGCCGCGTCGGGACGTTCGCCGAACACGAGCACCGCGATCGTGACGGCGAAGAGCGGCGCCATGCCGAACGCCACGGACGCCCGGGACGACCCCGCCTCGCGGATCCCGATCGTGATGAAGAGGTTCGACAGTCCTGGTGCGATCGCGCCCGCGACCACGAACGGCCAGGCGCCGGCGATCGTGACGTCGCCCTGGATCGCGGCCGCGACGCAGAGCACCGCGAACGTCCCGATCTGCATGAGGAGCGCGCCGACGGCGGCGGGCACGAGCGGCGGCACGAGCGCGAAGCGCACGGCCACGGGCATCGCGCCGAAGAGCGCGGCGGAGACGAGTGCGAGGCCGACTGCGTCCACTACGACCGCGTGGGGACGAGCCGCCGAAGCGTGGCGGCCGCCGCGGGCTCGGCGAGGACGATGCCGGTGAGCATCACCGCGCAGCCCGTCCAGCCGGCCAAACCGAGCTGCTCGGAGAGGAGCAGGACGCCGAAGAGTGCCGCGAAGGGCGCCTCGAGCGTGAAGACGAGCGCAGCACGCGCCGCGGTCGTCCGCGACTGCACCCAGGTCGCGACGAGATATCCGAACGCCCCGGCGAAGACACCGGTGACGACGAGCGCGTACCACGTCTTCGCGTCGGGCGGGGCCTCGACCTGGCCCGCGGCGAGCGCGACGACCGTGAACCCGACGAACGCGACGCCCATCTGCAGGACGGTCAGCGCACGCGGGTCGTACCGCGGCGCAAACCGCTCCATCGCTGCGATCTGGAGCGACTGCGCGACGGCGTTCGCGAGCACGAGCAGGTTGCCCGCGAGGGAGCCGCCGGGCGCCCCGTTCAAGAGCGCGAGCCCCGCGAGCGCGAGCACGACGCCGATCCAGACCGGGGCCGGGACCGGCGTGCCCCACGCCGCGAGCGCGATCAGCGGCGTGAAGACGACGTAGAGGCCGGTGATGAAACCGGTGCTCGTGACGGTCGTCAGCTCGAGCCCGGCCGTCTGGAAGCCGTAGGCCGCCGCCAGGAGCGAGCCGGCACCGACACCTGCGGCCCACCCGGCGGGCGGCAGACGACGGAGCGACCGCCAGGCGAAGGGAGCGAGCGCGGCCGTCGAGATCGCGAAGCGAACCGCGAGGAAGGCGAACAGCGGGTAGACGGCGAGCGCCTCCTGTACCGGCACGAAGGTGTAGCCCCAGATCGCGGTGACCGCGACGAGCGCGAGCAGCGGTGAGGTCGGGCGCCGCATCGCGGCACGCTACAGCGCCTCGCGAGACCCGGTCAGTACGCTGGAGACATGCACCCCGTGGACACGCTCGGACGTCCGATCCGCGACCTGCGGATCTCGGTCACCGACCGCTGCAACTTCCGCTGCGCGTACTGCATGCCGAAGACCGTCTTCGGCCACGACTACCGCTTCATGGATCGCAAGGAGCTGCTCACCTTCGAGGAGCTCGAGCGGGTCGCGCGCGTGTTCGCGGGCCTCGGCGTCGAGAAGATCCGCCTCACCGGCGGGGAGCCATTGCTGCGCAAGGAACTCGAGCGCCTCGTCGAGCGCCTCGCGACGATCGACGGGCTCGAGCTGACGCTGACCACGAATGCGTCACTCCTCGCCAAGAAGGCCGCCGCCTTGCGCGCGGCGGGACTCCGGCGCGTCAACGTGAGCCTCGACTCGCTCGACGACGCCACGTTCAAGGCGATGAACGACGTGGACTTCCCGGTCGCGCGCGTGCTCGACGGGATCGGCGCCGCGGCCGGCGCCGGGCTCGCCGTCAAGGTCAACGCGGTCGTGAAGCGCGGTGTCAACGACGCCGGCGTGGTCGACATGGCGCGGCACTTCCGCGGCACCGGTCACACGCTCCGGTTCATCGAGTACATGGACGTCGGGACGACGAACGGCTGGCGGCTCGACGACGTCGTCCCTGCACGGGAGATCGTCGACCGGATCGACGCCGTCTTCCCGCTCGAGCCCGTCGACGCCGCGTACCACGGCGAGGTCGCCGAGCGCTACCGGTACGTCGACGGAGAGGGCGAGATCGGCGTGATCACGTCCGTCAGCAAGCCGTTCTGCGGCGCCTGCACGCGGGCGCGGATCTCGGCCGAGGGGAAGCTGTACACGTGCCTCTTCGCCGCCCGCGGGACCGATCTCCGTGCGCTGCTGCGCTCCGGGGCGTCCGACGAGGAGCTCGCCGCCGCGGTGGAGGCCGTCTGGGCGCGCCGTGCCGATCGCTACTCGGAGATCCGCACCGAGCACACCACCGAGCGGCCGCGCGTCGAGATGTCCTACATCGGCGGATAGGCCGCAGCGCCGATCGGCGCGTCCCCCGATGGCACGAAGGCGCCGAGACGCGAGCCTGCGCTCACCGCGACGAACGGAGGAGCGATGTCGCCCGATCTCACCACGACGTACCTCGGCCTCGAGCTCGAGTGCCCGCTGATCGCCTCATCCTCCCCGCTCACCGGCCGGCTGGACTCGCTCCGCGAGATCGCCGACCACGGTGCTGCGGCCGTCGTGCTGCCCTCGTTGTTCGAGGAGGAGGTGGCCGACGAGGAGGTGTCGGCCGAGGACGCGCTGTGGCACGCCGAGGGGCACGCGGGCGACGCGCGCGCCTACATGGCCCACGTCGACCGGGCGCACCTCGACGCGTACCTCGACCTCGTGCGTGACGCGAAGCGTGAGCTCGACATTCCCGTCATCGCGAGCCTCAACGGCTCGACGCCGGGCGGGTGGATCCACACCGCCGAATGGCTGCAGGAAGCGGGCGCGGACGCGATCGAGCTGAACGTCTACTCGGTGGAGACGGACCCCTACATGTCGGGCGCCAACGTCGAAGAGCGGCTGCTGCGTCTCGTCGCCGCGATGCGCCAGGCGGTCTCCGTCCCGATCGCCGTCAAGCTGTCGCCCTACTACACCGCGTTCGCCAGTCTCGCCCACCGGCTCGCCGACGCGCGCGCCGACGGGCTCGTCCTCTTCAACCGGTTCGTGCAGCCCGACGTGGACGTCGCGCGGATCGAGGTGTCGGCGGGCATCGAGCTGTCACGACGCGAGGAGCTGCGGGTCGCGCTTCGCTGGCTCGCGCTCCTGCGTGGGCGCGTCGACGTGAGCCTCGCCGCGACCGGCGGCGTCCACACGTCGGAGGACGCCGTCAAGGCGATCCTCGTCGGCGCCGACGCCGTGATGATGACGTCCGCGCTCCTCCGCGAAGGGATCGGTCGGATGCGTGAGGTGCGCGCGGGACTCGCGGCATGGCTCGACGAGAACGAGCTCTCGCTCTCCGACGCGCGCGGGCGCCTGAGCCAGGTGGCGTGCGCGAACCCCCGCGCCTACGAGCGCGCGCAATACGTGGAGACGATGGGCGCCGCGAACGCGATGCGCTGAGCGCTACGCCCAGTCGAGCGGCTCGTAGCCGCTCGACACCGGCGCGGAGACGATCAGCACCTTCGCGACGCCATCCCCGTCGTTCCGCACCGTGCGCACGCGATCCGGGTCGAGCCGGGCAAACGATCCCGGCCGCAGCGGGTGGTCGGCGCCGTCGACGACGAGCGTCGGCGTGCCGTCGACGACGAAGAACAGCTCCTCGTGCTCGCGGCCCGTCTCGTCGTGCTCCGGGATCGCCTCCCCGGGCGGGAGCTCGACCTCGTTGATCCCGAACGAGGTGACACCCAGCGAGCGCCGCACGAGCACCCACTTCCCGTAGTCGCGCTCGAGCTCGTCGTCGTGCTTGATCGTGAACCCCGCCATGCCGTTCCTCCTTGGTCGTGCGGATCCTCGCAGACGGGTGTGCGCCGGGCCAGCGGCCCGGGTCGATAGACTCGGGTCGAGTGACGAGCTACGCGGAGGCACGCTGGCTGCCGCGTGGGTGGGCTCATCTCGCCCTCCAGTTCGCGGTCTGGTTCGGCTTCTACGCCGCCTACCAGGCGGCTCGCGGTGCCGCGGACCGGAGCATCGCGGAAGCGTTCTGGAACGGCACCCTCGTGATCGAGGCCGAGAACCGCCTCCACGCCCTGATCGAGCCCGCGGTGCAGGGGTTCGTGCAGAGCTCCGGCTTCCTGATCATCGCCACCTCGTACACCTACTGGCTCTCGCAGTTCGCAGTCGTCGGCGTGACGCTCCTCTGGGTCTACTTCCGCCACCACGACCGCTTCGCGGACTTCCGCAACTGGCTGATCGGAGCGAACCTGCTCGGGCTCGTCGGCTACGTCGTCATGCCGACTGCGCCGCCGAGGATGTTCCCCGAGTGGGGGTTCTCGGACACCCTCGCCGAATACGCGTCGCTCAACCACGACAGCGGGCTGATCGCATTCGCGGCGAACCCGTACGCCGCGATGCCGAGCCTCCACGCGATGGATGCGCTGATCGTCGGGATCGTGATGGCGTCGGTGTGCCGCTCGCTGCTCGCTCGGATCCTCTGGCTCGCGTGGCCGGCGTGGGTCTGCTTCGCGGTGATGGGGACGGGGAACCACTACTGGCTCGACTGCGCCGCAGGCTTCGCGATCGCGCTGGTGGCCGCGCTCGTGCTCTTCCGCAGGCGGTTCCGGCACGTGATCGCGGCCCGCGGGTGAGCGACCCGGACGACGCGGGGGAAGATCGCCCCGCCGCCGGGCTCGGCCCTGGCCCCGCCACCGTCTCCCAACTCGACCGCGTCAAGCAGGAGTACACCGCCGCCGCTCGCGAGATCCTGCAGCGTTCGATGCGCGGTGTCGCGAAGACGAAGCTGACGCCGGACATGCTCACCCTCGTGGGCGTCGCACTCTGCCTCGCCGGAGCGGTGCTCGTGGGATTCGAGACGCGCAACGAGTTTCTCTTCTTCTGGCTCGGCGGCGTGCTGTTCGTGGTCGGCTCGATCGCCGACATCCTCGACGGCGCCCTCGCGCGTGCCGCGAGCAAGGGCACCGTGTTCGGCGCGTTCCTCGACTCGACCTTCGACCGGGTCGGCGAGGCCGCCATGCTCGCGGCGATCGGGCTCTCCTTCATGCACGACGGGAACGAGACGGCGCTCGTCGCGGCGTTCGCCGCGGTGATCGGGTCGTTCCTCGTCTCGTACACCCGTGCGAAGGCCGAGGCGCTCGGGTTGCGCGGCGACGTCGGATTCGGCTCCCGCGTCGAGCGCGTGGTGCTGATCGGGGTCGGGCTGTTCTTCGCCCCGTGGGGCTGGCTGCAGTGGCCGATCTACGTGCTCGCCGCGCTCGCCTGGCTGACGGTCACCCAGCGGGTCCTGTTCGTCCGTCGGCAGCTCCGCGAGCTGGCGGAGCCGAGCGCGGGCTAGCGGGCACCGGTCAGCGGGGGAGCCGGCCGGGCGTCGACATCGGCGCTTGCGGGCACGGCGGCGGCATGAGAGAATTGTGCGGTTCCTCACGACCACAACGGGGGGCGCCCGCGGTGGAGGAGGCCTTCAGGGTGAGGCGTGACGTCGCTCGGTGGGGAGCGATCATCCTCTCACTGCTGACGGCAGGCTTTCTCCCCGCGGCCGCCGGGGCGTCCGAGCTGATCGGGCGCAACGCGACAGGAGTCGGCCTTCAGGTGGATGCGGCCGGACGGGCGGCCGTGAGCTTTCGCTCCGAGGGACAGTCCAGGGTCGTCGTCGCGTGGGGCGCCGTGAACGCGCGGCATCCGAGTCGCGGGCAAACGCAGGTCGCCTTCACGGTGCAGATCGGCGGCCGGATCGGACCGAACACGTGCACTCCCTACCGCGGCCCGCCGCTCGCGTGGCTCGTGGCGGCGTGCACCGCCCGCGACGGCTCGCACTGGGCGGTTCAGGCATGGCAGCGCATGCTGCCGAACTACGGGGCCGCGGCGAGGGGCGACCGCGCGGCACGGGAGCTCCGGCTCTCTCACTGGACGGGGCCGCTCCCCGTGCTCGAGATCTGGACGGACTGGTCGTACCGCCGGTTCCACCATCTCTACGGGCGGCTGACCTACGGTGGTCGCGGCGTCTTCGGCTTCGCGGCGACGAGGTGGGGCGTGCCGCTCGATGCCTACGGCCGCAACGTCTTCGTGGACACCTACGGCTCGGCGTACGGCGCCGGGTGGAGGCGCGAGAACAGCTTTCTCACCCACGCCCCCGGCGGCGCCTTCTGCTACGGCTTCTACCCCCACGGCGGCCACGGCGCCGGCAACGGCACCCGGTACCGCGCGACGGTGATCGGGCCGGGCGTCACACCGGACGTGATGTGGCAGGGCTCGGCGCCGGCGCCGTACGACCCGTCGGCGGACGCGCAGGCGAATGCCGCCCAGCGCGAGCTGCTCGCGAACGACCGGCGCTGCGTCGTCAACTGACGACTCGCCACGCCAGTCTCGCCAGCACCCCCGGGCCGTGCTTGTATGCTGCTAGCACAATGCCTGCTAGCAAAAGGGACAGGACGGGCGTGCTCGTCAGAATGCCGGCCCCGCTGAAGGGCGCGCTCGTGCGCGAGACCGCGCGGCGAGGCTCGAACGTGAACGACGTGGCCGCCGGGATCGTGGCCGCTGAGCTCGGCGTCGAGTACGCCCCGAGCGGACGCCGCCGCAAAGTGCTAGCAGGGTCGAGTCCTGTCCTCCTGCTCCGCGTCCCGCAGGAGCTCAAGGACGAGATCCAGGCGGAGGCGTCCCGGACGGGCGCCAACGCGAACGACGTGATCCTCGCCGCGCTCTCCGACGGGCTCGGCGTCCCCCGCACGGGCAACCGAAAGGACACCATGGCC
>DATBIQ010000077.1:0-62081 GCA_036556865.1 Gaiella sp. | reverse complement strand
CTGCTCGGGAAGAACGAGTGTCACGCCCGTGCCCGACCGGCCGGCGCGGCCGGTGCGGCCCACACGGTGGGTGTAGGACTTCCCGTCCTCGGGTGGGTCGAAGTTGATGACGTGGGTGACGTCGTCGAGGTCGAGGCCGCGAGCGGCGACGTCCGTCGCGATGAGGGTCGACACCTTCCCCGACTCGAACCGCGCGAGCGCGCGCTGGCGCTGGCCCTGCGTCAGGTCGCCGTGCATGGCCACGGCGTCGACGCCGTGCTGCACGAGCTTTCGGGCGAGCCGGTCGGCACCGCGCTTCGTGCGGACGAAGACGAGCGCGAGGCCGCGCTCGGCCTCGAGCAGCTCGACGAGCGTCGAGACCTTCGTGTCGTTCGTCACCGGGACGAAGCGGTGCTCGATGTCGCCGGGCGCGTGCTCGCTCGGAAGGTCGGCCTCGATGCGCGCGGGAGAGCTCGTGTACGCGTGCGCAAGCTCCCCGACCTCGCCGTCGAGCGTTGCCGAGAAGAACATCGTCTGGCGGTCACGCGGGAGGCGCTTGACGATGCGATCGACCTGTGGCTTGAACCCCATGTCGAGCATCCGGTCCGCCTCGTCGAGGACGAGGATCTCGACTGCGTCGAGCGTGATCAAGCGACGGTCGAGGAGGTCTTGCAGGCGCCCGGGCGTGGCCACGACGATGTCGGCGACGCGCGCGACGTTTGCCTGTTGGCGGAGCGCCACACCCCCGTAGACGGTCGCCACGGCGAGGCCCCGGGCGGTGGCGAGCGTCTGGATCTCCTCGGTCACCTGCACGGCGAGCTCGCGCGTCGGGACGAGGACGAGCGCGGCCGGACGCGCATCGTCGTGTGGCGCCCTCTCGACGAGCGGGATCGCGAAGGCGAGGGTCTTGCCCGAGCCCGTCGGCGACTTCGCGAGCAGGTCCGTGCCCGCGAGCGCCGGCGGGATCGCGCGCGTCTGGATCTGGAACGGGCTCTCGATACCGCGCGCCTCGAGCACCGCGGTCAGTTCTGCGCTCACGCCGAGCGCAGCGAATGTGTCCTGCGACATGTGACTCCTGTGTTGTTGTGAATCTGGCTCGAGACCTACGACACTCGAGCCCACGAGGAGTCGAACGAAGCGGATCTCACGGGCCGGCCACCGTGGCCGTCCTTGGAACGTACGGTAGCAGCGACGTCGGCCGCCGGCCCCGCCGGTAGGCTCGGCGCGTGGCTCCCATCTCGTTCGCCCGCGGCGCTCCGTCGCCCGCCTGTCTCGATCCGGAGCTCCTCACGGACTGCGCGCGTGTGGCGCTCGAGCGCGACGCGACGACGATCCTCTCGTACGGCACCGGGGGCGGCTACGGGCCTCTCCGCGAGGTGCTCGCCGGCCGGCACGACGTCGACCCGGGGCGCGTCTTCCTCACGACGGGCGGCCTCCAGGGGTTCGTCTTCTACTCCGCCGTGCAGCTCGCGCGGCGCCCCGGCCGGGTGCTCGTCGAGGGGCCGACCTACGACCGCCCGCTGAAGCTGCTCCGCTGGCAGGGCGTGGACGTCGTCGCGCTCGAGATGGACGAGGAGGGGCTCGTGCCCGAGGTGCTCGAGGCGGAGCTCGAGCGCGGCGGCGAGATCTCGTTCCTCTACACGATTCCGACGTTCCAGAACCCGAGCGGCCGCACGCTGGGGGAGCGACGCCGCCTGCGCATCGCCGAGCTGTCGCGTGCCTACGACCTCGACGTGCTCGAGGACGACCCGTACGGGCTCGTGCGGTACGAGGGCACGGCGCCGCCGCGCCTGCACGCGCTCGAGGGGGGAGAGCGCGTGACCTTCACGTCGTCGTTCTCGAAGACCGTCGCGCCGGGCCTGCGCGTGGGCTGGTTCGTGGTGCCCGAGGCGCTCGTCGCCGCCTACGACGAGCGCGCCGTCTCGACGTACATCTCCCCGCCGCTCTTGACGCAGGCGATCGTCCACGAGCTCTTCGAGCGGAGCGAGTTCCGTCCGAACCTCGACCGGATCCGCGGCATCCTCCGCGAGCAGCGCGACGCGATGCTCACGGCGCTCGACGAGGGGCTCGCAGGGCGGGCGACGTGGAATCGGCCGGACGGTGGCTACTTCCTCTGGGTCGACTTCGAGGGGGGCGTCGACGCCGGCGACCTCCTCGCGCGCGCGACCGAGGCCGGCGTCACGTTCGTTCGCGGGAGCGACTTCTTCCCCGGGGCGTCCTCCGGCACGAGCTCCGCGCGCCTCGCGTTCTCCTACGAGCCGCCGGAGCGGATCGCCGAAGGCGTCCGCATCCTCGCCGGGCTGCTCTGAGACGCTCTCAGCGCCGGCGCCGGCTGCGCCACCAGCGCGGCACGACGACGGCGAGGGCGGCGCCGAGCCCCATGCTGAGAAGGATCAGCCACGGCAGCCGCGTGTCGACCGTGAAGAAGACGAAGTCGACCGACTGCTTGTCGTCGTTGAGGAGGAGGAACGCGAGCGCGTAGAGCGCGATCACGACCCAGAGCACGAGCTTCCACGGGATCTCGCGGGATTCGGTGCGGGAACGGTCGTCCCCCGGCGGGAGCGGCGCGCTGCTCACGCGGCGATCTTATGCGCCCGCTGCGTGCGCGACCTGCGGCAACGGTGCGCGGACGATCAGGCGTGGCTGCGGCGGTGGCGTCAGGTGGGCGGTCGCCGCCCGAAACGTCGGGCAGGGCGCGTTCCCCGGAAGCGCGCAGAGACCCTCACGGCGGAAGTAGCAGTCCTCGCACGTCGCGACAGCTCGCTTGCTCATGTCCCCTCTGTTCCCCTTGTCCTGACCCCTCGCGAACAGCGGGGATTGTGGCGCCGACGGGCGACCTCCGCAACCCCCTCGTGCACCGAAAAAACCGCATTTTGCGTGTGTCGCCCTTCCTGGCGAAAGACCTGCAAATCGCCTATTTCCGAGGGAGTGTTTCCAGTGCGTGCAACGCCTGTTCAAAACTCTCCACAGGGATGATCCGCAAGCCTCCTGCATACCGGCGCGCCGTCGCTGCGTTTTCCCCAGCCGGGACGAGGAACACGTCCGCTCCGGACGAGCGAACGCCGTACGTCTTCTGCTTGATTCCGCCGACCGACCCGACGCTGCCGTCGAGCTCGATCTCGCCCGTCGCGGCGACGCGGTTGCCGCCGTCGACGTCGTTCCCGAGCTCCTGGTAGATCTGGAGGGCGAAGGGGAGGCCCGCAGACGGCCCGCCGACGTTCCCGAGGTCGATGTCGACTTTCAGCGGGAGCCGGATCGTCGCGTCCTGCGCCACGCGGATCCCGATGATCGCCTTCCTCGCGTCGTCGGGCGCGGCGACCGTCGTGACGCTGCGGTCGAGCGTCTTCCCGTCGCGTCGCAGCCGAAGCGCGAGCGCGCCGCCGGGTCGCACGGACGCAGTCGCACGGCGGAGCTCGCCCACCGTCAGCGTCTGCTTCCCCGCCGCGCTCACGATCACGTCGCCGCCGTCGAGCACCTTCGCGGCGGGAACGTCGACCGCCACCGCCTCGACGAGCACGCCGCGCGGCGTCGTCGTGACGTCGAGGCCGCCGGCGCGGAGCGCGACCGCTGCCGCGACCTCCTCCGACCGGGTCATCTCGACGCGAGCTTCGGCGACGCGTTCGCGGAAGCTCTCGCCGGGGGCGGTGACTGCGTGGGCGGGGACGAGCGAGGCCCCGTCGGGGCGGAGAAACGGCAGGAGGCGTTCGAGCCAGCGCACCTTCCGAACGGTGACGTCGACGTAGTAGATGCCGCCCGGCCCCCCGGGATCCTGCTTGCCCTGGACGGCGACGTTCGTGGCGACCGGATGCGCGCCGTTCGGGACGTACAGGTAGTCGCCTGCCGGCACCGTGGCGGCGAGCAGGACGACGACGGCGAGGAGCGCCGCGCCCGAGAGCGCGAGCCAACGGGGTGCCGAGCCTCTCACAGCAGGCCGCGCGTGAGGCCGCCGTCGACGGGGACGACCGTGCCGGTCACGTAGCCCGCCCGGTCCGAGGCGAGAAACGCCACCACCGCCGCGATCTCGGCCGGGGTCCCCAGGCGCCGGAGCGGGACCCCCTCGACGTCCCCGGCGGGCGGCCCGTCGTCGCCGTACACCGCTCGCAGGCGGTCGGTGTCGATGCGCCCGGGCGCGATCGTATTCACGGTGACGCCGTCGGGCCCGAGCTCACGCGCGAGCGTCTTCAGCCAGCCGACGACGCCGGGCCGGACCGCGTTCGACAGCGCGAGGTTCGTGAGCGGCTCCCGCACGGACGAGGACTCGATCGCGATGATGCGGCCGCGGCCGCTCGCACGGAGGTGGGGGAGACAGTGGCGGACGAGGGTGACATGGGAGGTCAGGAGCAGCGCGACAGCCTCCTCGACCGACTCGGCGGTGAGCGCGGTCGCCGCGCCGGCCGGCGGGCCGCCGCCGTTCAGGACGAGGACGTCGATGCCGCCGAACGCGCCGAGGGTCGCCTGGACGAGACGCTCGAGGTGCTGGGGGATGGTGACGTCGCCCTGGACGGCGAGCGCACCGATGCGCTCCGCCTCGCGCTCGAGCAGCTCGCGCCGGCGCGCGAACATCGAGACGTGGGCGCCCTCCGCGGCGAGCGCCTCTGCGACCGCGAGGCCCATGCCGGACGAGGCGCCGCACACGATTGCCGTGCGTCCGGCAAGCCCGAGCTCCATCGCGGCGAAGCGTACCCCGATGGGTGTTCAGCGCCCGTGAAGCGGCCCGCCGGCCGCGTCTACGAGCTCGTCGTCAGGACGCCGACGACCTCGCGCACCGCGGCGGCCGACTCGCGCACCATCTTCTTCTCGCCGGCGCTCAGCTTCAGCTTCACGATCTCCTCGACGCCGCCTGCCCCGAGCCGGACGGGGACGCCCATGTAGAGCCCGTCGACCGAGTACTCGCCCTCGAGGAGCGCGGTGCAGGGCAGGACGCGCTTCTGGTCGAGGCAGATCGCATCGACCATCTGCGCGGCCGCCGCTCCCGGCGCATACCAGGCCGACGTGCCGAGCAGCGAGACGAGCTCGCCGCCGCCCTTCCGGGTGCGCTCGACCATCTTGGAGATCGTCCGCTTCGCGGTCAGCTGCTCGAGCGGCACGCCGCCGACGGTCGTCGCCGAGACCACCGGGACCATCTGGTCACCGTGGCCGCCGAGGACCATCGCCTGCACGTCCTTCACCGACGAGCCGGTCTCCCACGCGATGAAGGCCGAGAAGCGGGCCGTGTCGAGGATGCCGGCCATGCCGACGACGCGCTCCTTCGGAAACCCGGAGACGGCGTGCGCGACATGACACATCGCGTCGAGGGGGTTCGAGACGACGACGATCACGGCCTTGGGGGAGCGGCGCGCGACCTCCTTCGTCACGGACGCGACGATCGCCTCGTTGGTCGTGACGAGGTCGTCGCGGCTCATTCCCGGCGAGCGCGGCTTGCCGGCCGTGATCACGACCACGTCGGAGCCCTTCGTCTCGTCGTAGCGCTCGCTGCCGACGATCGCCGGCTCGTAGCCCGTGACGGACGCCATCTGGTTCATGTCGAGGGCCTTGCCCGCGGCGAAGTTCGGGATGATGTCGACGAGAACGACGTCCGCGTAGTCGCGCCGCGCCACCTCGAGCGCGCACGTCGCGCCGACGTTTCCCGCCCCGACGACGGTGACCTTCTTCCTGCCGTTCACGTGTGTCTCCTCCTTCGAGCGCCGGCGCGCGTCACGCGAGCCGGGCGATGATGGCGTCCGCGTACTCGGACGTGCCGACGGCGGACGGGTCGTCGCGGGTCGGCTTCAGGTCGTACGTCACGCTCTTTCCCTCGGCGATCACTGCCGCGACGGCGGCCTCCAGCCGCGCCGCGGCGTCACGCTCGCCGAGGTGCTCGAGCATCAGCTTCCCCGAGAGGATCATCGCCGTCGGGTTGACCTTGTTCTGCCCGGTGTACTTCGGCGCCGAGCCGTGTGTCGCCTCGAACACGGCGGCGTCGGCGCCGATGTTCGCCCCGGGCGCCACGCCGAGCCCGCCGACGAGACCCGCGGTCAGGTCACTGATGATGTCGCCGTAGAGATTCGGCAGCACGAGCACGTCGAATTCCTCCGGGCGCTGGACGAGACCCATGCAGAGCGCGTCGACGAGCGTCTCCCACGCCTCGATCTCCGGGTAGTCCTTCGCAACCTCGCGGAACACGGCGAGGAAGAGCCCGTCCGTGTGCTTCATGATGTTCGCCTTCGTGATGCACGAGACCCGTCGCCGGCCGTTCGCCTCGGCGTAGTCGAAGGCGAAGCGGATGATCCGCTCGGAGCCTTCGGGGCTGATGGGCTTGATCGAGATCCCGGAGCTCGGGCTGATCCTCTTCGGCTGGCGGGCGTTCAGGAAGTCGATCACCGCATGCGCGTCGTCGGTTCCGGACTCGAACTCGATGCCCGCGTAGAGGTCCTCGGTGTTCTCGCGCACGATCACGACGTCCACGTCCTCGTAGCGCGAGCGCACCCCCGGGTAGCTCTTGCAGGGCCGAACACACGCGTAGAGGCCGAGCTCGTGGCGCAGCGCGACGTTGACCGAGCGGAAGCCCGTGCCGATCGGCGTCGTGATCGGGCCCTTCAGCGCCACGCCGTTCCGCTTGATCGACTCGAGCGTCTCGGGCGGCAGGGGCGTCCCGGCCGTCTCCATCACGTCGACGCCCGCCTGGCGCACGTCCCACGCGAACGCGACGCCGGTCGCCTCGAGCACGCGGCGGGTCGCCTCGGTCAGCTCGGGACCGGTCCCGTCGCCCGGCACCAGTGTCACGTCGTACGCCATCGACGCGTGAGGATAGTGACACCGACCCGCACGACCGATCGGGTACCGTCCCGGTTCGAGTCAGGGAGCGGAGAGGAGCGCGATGACGGAGTTCAAGCCTGGCCTCGAGGGCGTCGTCGCCTTCGAGACGGAGATCGCCGAGCCCGATCGCGACGGGGGCGCGCTGCGCTACCGCGGCGTCGACATCGAGGAGCTCGTCGGGTCCGTTCCCTTCGAGCAGGTCTGGGGGTTGCTGGTCGACGAGTCGCCGACTCCGGGCTTGCCGCCTTCCGAGGACTACGCGGCGCGCGATCTCACGGGACGGACGCCGTCCGATCTGCAGACGGTCACCGCGCGGCTCGGAGGCGAGTGGGGGCTCGGGCAGCTGATCGACATCTCGGACGACGAGGCGCGGGAGGATCTCCGGCGCCTTTCGGCGACGATGATCTCGGTCTGCGCGCAGTCCGCCCGGCTCGCCGACGGTCATGCCGACCCCGTGGACCCCGCGCTCGTCGCCGAGGGCGAGACGACCGCCGAGCGGTTCCTGCTCGAGTGGCGCGGCGAGGCCGACCCGAAGGACGTCACGGCGATCGACACCTATTGGATCTGCACGGCGGAGCACGGCCTCAACGCCTCCACGTTCACGGCGCGGATCGTCGCGTCCACCGGCGCCGACTGCGCAGCGGCCCTGTCGTCGGCCGTGGGCGCGCTGTCGGGCCCGCTGCACGGCGGCGCACCGGCGCGGGTGCTGCCGATGCTCGACGGCGCCGCCGCCGCACCCTCGGTCGAGGGCTTCGTGACCGAGCTCCTCGACCGCGGCGACCGGCTGATGGGCTTCGGCCATCGCGTCTACCGCGCCGAGGACCCACGCGCACGGCTGCTCCGCCGGACGGCGCAGGAGCTCGGCTCGCCGAGGTTCGAGGTCGCCGAGGAGCTCGAGCGGGTTGCGCTCGCCGAGCTGCACGCACGCAAGCCGGACCGTGTGCTCGCGACCAACGTCGAATTCTGGTCGGCGGTGGTGCTCGACGTCGCGGACGTCCCGCCGCAACTCGCTCCGGCGATGTTCGCCTGCTCGCGCACGGCAGGCTGGTCGGCGCACGTCCTCGAGCAGAAGCGCCTCGGACGGCTCGTCCGGCCCTCCGCGCGGTACGTCGGTCCGGCCGCGCGATCGTTCTCCGCGGTCTAGTGGAGCTCGCGGAGGCCGCCGCCCGGGCCGAGGAGCTCGCCCGCACGCCGGGGAGCGAGCGGGAGCTCGCGACGCTGCGCGCGCAGTGGGACGACGAGCTCGAGGCCGCCGCGCGCAGCGCCGACTACCGAATCCGCGGGCAGGCGTTCCGGGCGGTCGGCCAGTTCCGCTTCCGGCAGAAGCTCGAGCTGCTCCGCCGAGGCCTCGAGGACGAGAGCGCTGCAGCGCGCGGCTCGGCGCTGATCGCCCTGACCACCCTGTCCTCCGACCACCCCGGTGACGTGAACACCTACCGCCCTCTCCTCAACGAGCTCGCGATGCGTGATCCGAATGCGGCGGTCCGCCGGCTCGCGATCACCTGCCTCCGGAACGGCACGCCCGACCGCGGGACGATCCAGCTGCTCGAGGGGATCGCGCAGGACGACGAGACCGACCGCGACGTCCGCGACGCCGCGCGCGCGGTCGCGGCGGCGCTGCTCAAGAAGTCGCGGACGAAGTAGCCTCCTCTCGTGGCGACGCCGCTCGTGGGGCTGATCATGGGCTCGCGCTCCGACTGGGAGACGATGCGGCACGCCGCGGACACGCTCGACGAGCTCGACGTGCCGTTCGAACAGCGCGTCGTCTCGGCGCACCGGACGCCGGATCTCCTCTTCGAGTACGCCGCGTCCGCCGAGGGCCGCGGCCTCAAGGTGCTCATCGCGGGCGCCGGCGGTGCCGCCCATCTCCCCGGGATGGCGGCATCGAAGACGGCGCTGCCGGTGCTCGGGGTGCCGGTCGAGTCGAAGGCACTCTCGGGGATGGACTCGCTGCTCTCGATCGTCCAGATGCCCGCCGGCATCCCGGTGGGGACGCTCGCGATCGGCCGCGCCGGCGCCGTCAACGCCGCGCTGCTCGCAGCGGCGATCCTCGCCGGCTCCGACGCCGCACTGGCCGACCGGCTGCGGCGCTTCCGGGCCGCACAGACGCAGGCGGTGCTCGACAGCCCCGACCCTGCCTCGTAGGGGACTGCCCTGGTGACACATTGTCACAAGCGCCCTTGACGCTCGTCGCCTGCATCGGGGGCGGGCAGCTCGGGCGCATGCTCGGCCTCGCCGGCCTTCCGCTCGGGCTCTCGTTCCGGTTCCTCGACCCGTCTCCGGATGCCTGCGCGCGCGAGGTCGGCGAGCTCGTCGTGGCGCCGTACCACGACGACCTGGGGCTCGGCCGGCTCGCGGACGGCGCGGCGGTCGTGACGTACGAGTTCGAGAACGTGCCGGTCGACGCAGCGACGCGCGTCGGGGCTGTTCCCGGCCCGCGTGCGCTGGCGGAGGGCCAGGACCGCCTGCGGGAGAAGGAGCTCTTCCGGTCGCTCGGGATCGCGACGGCGAGATTCGGGGGCTTCGCCCAGACGGGGCTGCCCGCGCTCGTGAAGACCCGCCGCCTCGGCTACGACGGCAAGGGGCAACGCCGCGTCGAACGCGAAGAGTCGCTACGCGACGACGAGCTCGCAGAGGAGCTCGTGGCCTACGATCGGGAGCTCTCGATCATCGGCGTTCGGGCGCGGGACGGCGAGACGCGCTTCTGGCCGGTCGGCGAGAACGTGCACCGTGACGGGATCCTGCGCATGACGAGGGCGCCGGCTGTCGATGCGCCCCAGGCCGAGGCCGAGCGCATCTGCGCGCTGCTGATGGACGAGCTCCGCTACGTCGGCGTGCTCGCCGTCGAGCTGTTCGAGGTCGGGGGGCGCCTCCTGGCGAACGAGTTCGCGCCGCGTGTCCACAACACCGCGCACTGGACGATCGACGGCGCCGAGACGAGCCAGTTCGAGAACCACCTGCGCGCGATCCTCGGGCTGCCTCTCGGATCGACCACGGCCCTCGCGCCGTGCGTGATGGTCAACCTGATCGGCGCGGTGCCGCACCTCGACGAGCTGCTCGGCCTCCCGGGCGCTCGCGTCCACCTCTACGGCAAGGCGTCACGGGCCGGACGGAAGGTCGGGCACGTGACGCTCGTCGATCCGAACGAGCAAGCCGTCGAGCGGCTCGTCGCGCTCGCGCGCGGGAAGGAAGAGAGCCGAGGCTGAAGCAACGCCGCGTGCCCGTCCGTCACCGGGCGTCGGGCGTCCCCTCGCTCCGGCGCCGTGCGTGCGGATGTGCGCGGAAATACGCCTCGCGGCGATGCCGGTCGGAGACGTGCGTGTACCGCTCGGTCGTCCCCACGTCGGCATGGCCGAGCATCTCCTGGACGCTCCGGAGGTCGGCGCCACCCTCCAGCAGGTGCGTCGCGAACGAGTGGCGCAGGAGATGAGGGTGCACGCGGCCGGGCTCGAGACCGGCACGGTCTGCGAGGCGGCGAAGGACGAGGAACGCACCCGCGCGGGTCAACGCACCGCCGCGGGCGTTGAGGAAGAGGTCGGGACGGTGTCGACGGTCGAGGTGCGGTCGTCCCAGCGCCATGTACCGCCGCAACGCGTCCGCGGCCGGGCGCCCGAGCGGCACGATGCGCTCCTTCCCGCCTTTCCCGACGGCCCGCACGATGCGCTGCTCGAGATCGACAGACGCCTTGACGAGCCCGACCGCCTCTGAGACACGGAGCCCCGCGCCGTAGAGCAGCTCCACGAGCGCTCGGTCGCGCATCGCGCGCGGCGAGGTTCCGCTCGCGGCCTCGACGAGGCGCTCGGCCTCCGACGGCGAGAGCGTGCGCGGGACTGTCTTCGGCCGGCGCGGGCCAGCGATGGGGGCCGCGGGGTTGTCGGTGCGTGTCCCGACGAGCATCAGGTGGCGCAGGTAGGCCCGCACCGCCGCCAGGCGACGTGCGATCGTCGCAGGGGCCCGCCCGTCGGCGCGCATCGCGGCGAGCCACGCCTCGATCTGCTCCGTCGTCGTTCGCCCGATCGGCCCGTCGATCGTCGCGCCGAAGGCTGCGAGGTCGCGGCGGTAGGCATCGACCGTCCGCGGCGAGCGGCGGGCCGCGAGGAGGAGCAAGAAGCTCTCGACGTCGGGGTCGGCGGGGGTGCTCATCGCGGCGGGACCCGATTCGGCGGCGTCGTCCGCCCTCCTGCGCGGTGGCGGCGCGCGAGTTCCGCCTCAGAGACCGATTCCTGTCAACCCCGAGCCGTACCGGATGTGTGCCAGTTCGTCCACAGGCACCGGAGCCCGCTACGACCGCGGGTGCGCGTGGTCATAGACGCGCCGCAGCCGACGCGCGTCGACGTGGCTGTAGATCTGGGTCGTCGAGAGGGACGCATGTCCGAGAAGCTCCTGGATCGTGCGGAGGTCCGCGCCTCCCTCGAGGAGGTGGGTCGCGTACGCGTGCCGGAGGCGATGGGGGTTCGGTAGCAGGCGGCGGAGGACGCTCGTGTCGAGCCGCTTCCCACGGACAGAGAGGAAGAGAGCGTCGCAGGCGCCGCGTGCGAGCAGCGGGCGACCGTCGCGCAACCAGCGGGCGACGCGCCAGGCGGCCTCCTCGCCGAGCGGGACGAGCCGCTCCTTGTCGCCCTTCCCACGGACGTGGAGCTGTTCGCGGTCGAGGTCGACGTCCGCCAGATCGAGGCCGACGGCCTCGGCCGATCGGAGACCGCACGAGTAGACGAGCTCCAGCAGTGCGGCGTTGCGCAGGGCGAGAGGACCGTCGTCCTGGGCCGCTGCCCGGTCGACCACGGCCTCGACCTCCGACACCACGGGCGTCTCCGGCAGCCGGCGCGGCCGGCGCGGTGCGAGCGCGGCGTCCGGCACCCGGGCAGGGCCGAGGGCGTGGCGGACGAGCGAGCGGACTGCGGAGAGCCGGCGCGCAATGGTGGTCGGCGCCAGCCCTCGCCGCGCACGGCCGAGCTCGGCCGTGTACGAAGCGAGCGCGCGAACGTCGACGTCGTCGAGCCCGAGGCCCTCATTGCGCAGCCAGGTCGAGAAGTCGCGCAGGTCAGCCGCGTACGCGCGCCGCGTCGCGTCGGACAGCGCAGGGCTCCCGAGGAACCGCTCGATCGCGTGGGCGGTGTCCACGAGTACCGTTTCTCGCCCGTCCCCGTCACGCCTGCCCGATGCGTCCCTTCCTCGCTCTCGTCCTCGCAATCGCCGTCGGCGTCGCCGCGTTCGCCGTGTTGCGGGACGACGGCGGAGCAGGGCACGACAGCGGCTCCGTCACGCTCGTCGGCGACTCGCTCAACGTCGGCATCGAGCGGGATCTCGCCGAGCAGCTGCCCGGCTGGGAGATCGCTGCCCACGACCTGGTCGGACGGGCGACCCCCGAGGGCGTCGAGGAGCTCCGCCGTCTCGGCGGGGGGCTCGCCCCCGTGGTCGTCGTCAGCCTCGGCACGAACGACCCCGACGGCTCCGAGAGTGACTTCCGACGCCTGGTCGACGAGGCGATCGCCCTCGCCGGACCCGAGCGCTGCCTCGTCTGGGCGACGATCGTCCGTGACGGGAGGCCGCGCAGCGGCTTCAACCAGGTGCTCGAGGGGGCGCGCTCGGAGCATCACAACATCCGGCTCGTCGAGTGGGCCGCGCTCGTAGGGGAGGAGACCGACCTGCTCGCCGCCGACCTCGTGCACGGGACGCCGGAGGGATACGCGCGGCGCGCCGAGGAGACGGCGCGGGCAATTCGCGGCTGTCGGACGGCGTGACCCTCTACCGTGCCGTCCGCGCCGTCGCCGGCCCGATCCTGCGGGTCGTGTGGCGCCTCGAGGTCGTCGGTGCCGAGAACATGCCGAGCGGCGCCGCGATCGTCGTCGCGAATCACGACTCGCTCTCGGATCCCTTCTTCCTCGGTGCCGCGCTCGACCGCCCGCTGCACTTCCTCGCCAAGCGCGAGCTCTGGTCGAACCGGATCGTCGGCCGCGTGCTCGACGGGCTCGGCGGGATCCCGGTCGAGCGCCGGCGCGGCGATCTCACCGCGGTCGCCGCGCTCGCGCGCGTGCTCGAGCGCGGCGACGCGGTCGCGATCTTCCCCCAGGGAACGGTGCTCGGCGACGACGAGCGGCCGTGGCAGCGCGGGGCTGCGCGGCTCGCGCTGACGACCGGTGCCCCACTCGTCCCCGTCGCGATCGCCGGCGCAGCCGACGTGCTGCGACCGCGCACCCGCATCCCGCGGCTCGCGCGGGTCCGGGTCGTCGTCGGCGAGCCGATCGCCGTCGCCGTCGCTCCACCGACCATCCCGGCCGGCCGGGAGCTGACCGCCCGCATCCGTGACGCCGTGGCGGCGCTCGCCGAGGGCTAGGCACACTCGATCCGTGCCGGGACGCCGCTTCGAATCCTTCGGCCTCGGGGAGATGCCCGAGCGGCCCGCGGATCCCGCGGTCCGCAAGGCGAACTTCCGGCGCATCATCCGGCTCTTTCGCCCGTACCGGGCGCGGCTCGGTCTCGTCGGCGGGCTGATCGTCGTCTCGGCGGGCCTCGGCGTGGTGTCGCCGTTCCTGTTGCGTGCGGTGCTCGACACGGCGATCCAGGTCGACCCGTCGACCGGGGAGGCGACCGTGCGGCTCGGCCTGCTCACGGCGCTCGTCGCCGGCATGGTCGCGATCCCGATCGTCACGGGCGTGCTCGGCGTCTGGCAGACGCTCCTCTCGAATCTCGTCGGGCAGGCGGTGATGCACGACCTTCGCACCTCGGTCTACCGCCACCTCCAGCGCCTTTCGCTCGCGTTCTTCACGCGAACGCGCACCGGAGAGGTGCAGAGCCGGATCGCGAACGACATCGGCGGGATCGAGAACGTCGTCACCACGACCGCGACGTCGGTGCTGTCGAACGTCACGACGGTCGTCGCCACGGTCATCGCGATGGTGCTCCTGGACTGGCGCCTCGCGGCCTTCGCCCTCGCGCTGCTTCCGCTGTTCGTGTGGCTGACGAAGCGCGTGGGGGAGCAGCGCAAGAAGGTGACGGCCGAGCGGCAGGCCTCGCTCGCGGACGTCTCGTCGATCGTGCAGGAGTCGCTGTCGGTCTCCGGGATCCTGCTCGGCAAGACGATGGGGCGCGCGAGCGACCTCGCGACGCGCTTCGAGACCGAGTCGGAGCGCCTCGCCGGGCTCGAGGTGCGCAGCCGGATGACGGGCCGCTGGATGATGGCGGCGATCCAGACGACGTTCGCGGTGATGCCCGCGCTCGTCTACCTCTTCGCCGGCTGGACGATCGAGCGCGGCTCGACGACGATCACGATCGGCACCCTCGTCGCCTTCACGACCCTCCAGACGCGGCTCTTCTTCCCGATCGGAGGTCTCCTCGGCGTCCAGCTCGAGGTCCAGAGCTCGCTGGCGCTCTTCGACCGCATCTTCGAGTACCTCGACCAGCCGGTCGACATCGCGGAGGGGACACGGGAGATCGACCGCCCGCGCGGCGATGTCGCCTTCGACGACGTCTGGTTTCGCTACGAGCAGGACGCGTGGACGCTCGAGGACGTGTCCTTCTCGGTGCCCGCGGGGACGAAGACCGCGCTCGTCGGCGAGACCGGGTCCGGAAAGACGACCTGCGCCTACCTCGTCGCGCGCCTCTACGACGCGACGCGGGGCACGGTGTCGATCGACGGGATCGACGTGCGCGACCTGACGTTTCCGTCACTCACCGCCGCGGTCGGCGTCGTCTCGCAGGAGACGTACCTCTTTCACGCGTCGGTGCGCGAGAACCTCCGCTTCGCACGGCCGGACGCGACCGACGAGCAGGTCGAGGACGCGGCGCGGGCAGGCCAGATCCACGATCTGATCGCATCTCTGCCCGAGGGCTACGAGACGGTCGTCGGCGAGCGCGGCTACCGGTTCTCCGGCGGCGAGAAGCAGCGGATCGCGATCGCGCGGACGATCCTCCGCAACCCGCCGATCCTCGTCCTCGACGAGGCGACGTCCGCCCTCGACACCCAGACTGAGCGCGCCGTCCAGGCCGCGCTCGAGCGGCTGGCCGAAGGCCGAACCGTGATCGCGATCGCCCATCGCCTCTCGACGGTGCGCGACGCCGACCAGATCGTCGTCCTCGACCGCGGCCGCATCGTCGAACGGGGCACGCACGACGAGCTGCTCTCGCTCGGCGGCCGCTACGCGTCGCTCGTCGCGCGTGACGCCGACGTCGGCGAGGTCGTCCCGACGCCGAGCTGAGCCATCGCCCGCGTCGCGCCGATTGCGACTACCGTTTGTCGGTGCTCGAGGGAGAGCACACCACCGGCATGACGGCGACCACGACCCCGACCCTCCTCGACCAGCACGGGCTTTCGCCGCGCGGACGGGTGATCCACAATCCGACCACCGCGCAGCTCTACACGCATGCCCTTGCGCGGGGGGACGGCAAGCTCGCGCACGGCGGGGCGCTCGTCGTCGACACGGGGCGCTTCACGGGACGCTCGCCGCAGGACAAGTTCGTCGTCGACGAGCCCGAGTCCCGCGATCGCATCTGGTGGGGCGACGTCAACCACTCGATCGCGGAGAGCCACTTCGACGGGCTCCGCGCCAAGGTCGTCGAGCACCTGTCCGGGCAGGAGACGCTCTACGTCGTCGACCACTTCGCCGGCGCGAACCCGGATCACCGTATCGGCGTCCGGGTCGTCACGGCCAGCCCCTACCACGCGCTCTTCGCAAAGACGATGTTCATCGTCCCGAGCGCTCGCGAGCTCGCGCAGTTCGAGATCGGCTCGCTCGTTCTCCATGCCCCGGAGGTCGAGGCGGACCCCGAGGAGGACGGCACGCGAAGCGGCACGTTCGTCGTCCTCCATCCCACGCGGAGCGAGGTCCTGATCGGCGGCACGTTCTACGCCGGGGAGATCAAGAAGTCGATCTTCACGGTGATGAACGACCGCCTCCCGCTCGACGGCGTGCTCCCGATGCACTGCTCGGCGAACGTCGGCGAGGACGGTCGCGTCGCGGTCTTCTTCGGGCTCTCGGGCACTGGGAAGACGACGCTCTCGGCCGATCCGGACCGCGCGCTGATCGGCGACGACGAGCACGGCTGGAGCCCGAGCGGCGTCTTCAACATCGAGGGAGGCTGTTACGCGAAGGTGATCAGGCTCTCGGCCGAGGCCGAGCCGCAGATCTGGCACACGACCCGGACGTTCGGGACGATCCTCGAGAACGTCGCGGTCGACGAGCGCGGCGTGACCGACCTCGACGACGACTCGAAGACCGAGAACACCCGCGCCGCGTACAAGCTCGAGCGAATCGCCAATGCCCTCCCGACGAAGCGGGCAGGGCATCCCAGCTCCGTCGTCTTCCTCGCGGCCGACGCGTTCGCCGTCCTCCCGCCGATCGCGCGCCTCTCGCGCGACCAGGCCATGTACTGGTTCCTCTCCGGGTTCACCGCGAAGCTCGCCGGCACGGAGCTCGGCGTGTCCGAGCCGCAACCGACCTTCTCGACCTGCTTCGGCGCGCCGTTCCTCCCCCAGCCCCCCGCGACGTACGCGCGGATGCTCGGTGAGAAGCTCGACCGCCACGGAGCGACGGTCTGGCTCGTCAACACGGGGTGGACGGGAGGGCCGTTCGGCGTCGGCCACCGGATGCCGATCGCCGCGACGCGTGGTCTGCTGCACGCAGCGCTCTCCGGGGCGCTCGACGACACGACGTTCCGGACCGACCCGATCTTCGGCTTCGAGATCCCGGTCTCGGTGCCCGGCGTCGACAGGAAGCTTCTCGACCCTCGCTCGACATGGGCCGACCCGGAGGCATACGACCGCAAGGCGGAGGAGCTCGCGGCGATGTTCCGCGACAACTTCGCGGCGAAGTTCGCGGCCGAGGTCGACTCGTCGATCGCGGCGGCCGGCCCTCGCCCTTCGTGAGCGTCCGGCAACTCCGCGTCGTCGTCACGGCCGACGACTACGACGACGCCCTCCGCTTCTACCGCGACGTGCTCGGCTTGGGAGAGCTCGGGGCCTTCTCGGGCGAGCACGGCCGTGTGACGATCCTCGATGCCGGGCGAGCGACGCTCGAGGTCTCCGACCCCGCACATGCCGAGTACATCGACGAGGTCGAGGTCGGATCCCGGGTCGCAGGGCATATCCGCATCGCGTTCGAGATCGAGGACGCCACGTCGACGACGAGGATGCTCGCGGACGCCGGAGCGACGGTGCTCGCCGAGCCGAGGCCGACGCCGTGGGGCTCGCTCAACTCGCGGCTCGAGGCGCCGGCCGGGCTGCAGCTGACGTTGTTCCAGGAGGGGTCGGGTACCGAGCGCTTCGTCGAGTGACGGCGCGCGGTTAGGAGTTCGTTAGCGGTCGCGGCGACCCTCCGGCGTAGGGACGGGCTCCACCCGAGCCCTGCCGAGAGAAGGAGGTCGCCGTGCCGACGTACTCGATCGATCACAAGGGGCTTCGAGCGCGCGTGTCGCTGCCGGTGCTCATCGCTGCGGCGGCCGCGGTCGTCGCTTCCGGGTCGGCCCTTGCCGCGAACATCGTCGGAACCGCGCGCGGTGAGGTGATCAGAGGCACTGCGAAGGCGGACAAGCTGTACGGTCGCGGCGGCGACGACCGGCTGTTCGGACTGGCGGGCGACGACTACCTGGCCGGCGGCGCTGGGCCCGATCGGATCTCGTGCGGCCCCGGTCGCGACCGGGTGCTCGCCGACCCGCGCGACAAGGTGGCCAAGGACTGCGAGTTCGTCGTGACCGTTGGGACGGCACCTCCGGCCGCACCGCCGCCCGAGACGACGCCGCTACCACCGGCGACTCCGCCGCCTCCGCAGGCGCCCGCGCAGCTTGCGAAGCCGGGGTTCTTCGGCGGCTTCGCCAGCACCGGCGGAAGCGTGAACTTCGTCGTCGGGGCCGACGGGCGCAGCTTCTCGGAGTTCAAGTTCAGCTACGAGGCCGACTGCCAGCCGCCGGGCCGGCTGAGCGCGGGCGTCACGTACAGCGGCACCGTGCCGATCGCGGCAGACCGAACCTTCTCGGCGGACGGAACGACCTCCACCGGCACGACCGTCAAGTTCAGCGGCTCGTTCGACGCATCGGGTACGTCCGCGTCGGGGCGCTTCCAGGTGCACGTGACCCACGACGAGGACGGCACGCACTACGACTGCGACTCGGGTGGCGCCGACTGGTCGGCGAAATGGCAGGGGTGAACGGGACGGCGATGCGGCCCGCCTGATACCCGGCGGGTCGCGTGCCGGCTACCGGGACGGTTCGGCGACGGCATCCGATAGGTTCCAAGCAGATGGACGGCCCGTTCGACGTGCTCGTGGTCGGTGCCGGCTGTGCCGGCATGCGTGCCGCGATCGAGGCTCACGATGCCGGGGCCCGGGTCGCCGTCGTCTCGAAGCTTCACCCGACGCGGAGCCACTCCGGGGCGGCCGAAGGAGGTATCAACGCGGCACTCGGCAACAAGGCGGACGACGATCCCGAGACGCATGCCTTCGACACGGTCAAGGGCTCCGACTACCTGGGCGACCAGGACGCGATCGAGATCTTCACCCGCGAGGCGCCGGGCGACATCTACCAGCTCGAGGGGTGGGGTTGCGTCTTCTCGCGCAACGCCGAGGGCGGGCTCGATCAGCGGCCGTTCGGCGCCGCGGGCTCACCGCGCACCGTCTACTCGGCGGACATCACCGGGCACGTCCTCATCCAGGTGCTCTACGAGCAGCTCCAGAAGCGGATGGACGAGGGCCTCGTCGTCCTCGAGGAGTACTTCGCCTTCCGGCTCGTCGAGGACGCCGGCCGCTGTGTCGGCGTCGTTTGCTGGGACCTGCTGAACGGCGGGGTCAAGGCCGTCACAGGGGCGGCGACGATCCTCGCGACGGGAGGTGCCGGCCGCCTCTACCGCGCGACGACGAACGCCTACGCATGCACTGGCGACGGCATGGCAATGGCGCTCCGCGCCGGGCTCCCCTTGAAGGACATGGAGTTCATGCAGTTCCATCCGACGACGATGTATCCGTCGGGCATCCTGATCACCGAGGGCTGCCGTGGCGAGGGCGGCTACCTGATCAACAAGGACGGCGAGCGCTTCATGAAGCGGTACGCGCCGAACGCGCTCGAGCTGGCGTCGCGGGACGTGGTCTCGCGCTCCGAGACGACCGAGATCGAAGCCGGGCGCGGTGTCAACGGGTCGGTGATGCTCGATCTCCGGCACCTCGGCCCGGAGAAGATCCTCTCGAAGCTGCCCGGGTCGCGCGAGCTCGCGATGACGTACGCAGGCGTCGACCCGATCTTCGCGCCGATCCCCGTCAGGCCTGGTGCCCACTACCACATGGGCGGCGTCGAGACGGACGAATGGGGCCTGACCGCGCTCGAGGGACTCTACGCTGCGGGCGAGGTGGCGTGCGTCTCGGTGCACGGCGCCAACCGGCTCGGAGGCAACTCACTGATGGAGACGATCACCTTCGGCCGCCGTTCCGGCCGCCACGCCGCCGAGTACGCCCTCGGTCGCGCCGCGCCGACGAACGGTGGTGTGGAGGCCGCTCGCTCCGACGCGGAGACCTGGGTTCGCAGCCTGCTCGACGTCTCGGCAGGGGAGCGGCCGTGGCAGATCCGCGACGAGCTCGGCCAGTCCATGCTCGACAATTTCGGTGTCTTCCGGTACCCGGACCGGATGGAGAAGCAGCTGGAGATCATCGACGGGCTCCGTCAGCGCTACGCGCGCGGCGTCGTCGTCGAGGACAAGGGGACGGTCTTCAACAGCGACCTCACGCAGGCGATCGAGCTCGGCTATCTCCTCGACCTCGGCGCCTGCATGCTCCAGGCCGGGCTCGCGCGGAAGGAGTCGCGCGGAGCACACTCGCGACCCTCCGACTTTCCCGAGCGCGACGACGAGAACTTCCTCAAGCACTCGATCACCGAGTGGGTCGACGGCGAGCCGAAGCTCTCCTATCGCGAGGTGCGCATGACCAAGTGGGAGCCGATGGTGAGGTCGTACTGATGACGGAGAGTTGGCACGGTGCTGGCACAGTGATGTTGCACATTTCGACAACTGAGCCGATAGAATTGGCAGCGGGTGGTGGGTTGGGGTGCCCCGAAGGAGGCGCCGCCGAGATGCGGGGCGAGGCGCCGTGAAGGTCGAGCTCAAGATCTGGCGCTACGACGCATCCACCGGCGATCGCGCGCTCCGACCCTACGAGGTCGACGTGTCGGACGAGGCCACGCTGCTCGACACGCTCGACGCAGTGAAGGACAAGGTCGACGGCACGCTCGCGTACCGCAAGAGCTGCCGCATGATGATCTGCGGCTCCTGCGGGATGCGGGTCGACGGCGGCGCGGTCCTCGCGTGCAAGACGCGAATCGCGGACGTCGTCGGCGACGGTCACGTCCCCGTGATCTCCGCGATGGGGAACCTTCCCATCGTCAAGGACCTCGTGGTCGACATGGATCCGTTCTGGCAGAAGATGCGCGCGATCCAGCCGTACCTCTCGCCGAGACTCGACCGGGCGACCGAGAAGGAGAACGTCGTCGCCCAGGAGCAGATGGACGTGATCCACAAGGAGTCCCTCTGCATCAACTGCGGCTGCTGCGTCTCCGAGTGCAACTCCATGGAGTCGGATCCCGACTTCCTCGGGCCGGCGGCCCTCGCGAAGGGGTTCCGGTTCGTCGGCGACGCGCGCGACGGGGCCGCCGTCGAGCGCCTCGAGCGCTACAGCGAGGAGCACGGGATCTGGGACTGCACGCGCTGCTACTTCTGCAACGAGCGCTGTCCGAAGGGGGTCGACCCGCGCGACGCGATCGCGAAGCTCGGCGCCGAGGCGATGAAGGCCGGCATCGACCGCGACATGGGCGCGAAGCACGCGAAGTGGTTCGTCACGTCCGCGAAGACGACCGGCTGGCTGCGCGAGACGGAGCTCGTGCCCAAGACGCAGGGAATCGTGAAGGCGATCAAGGAGATCAAGTTCGCGATGTCGCTCCTTCCGAAGGGCAAGGTCCCGGTGCCGTTCCCGCCGCACGTCGCGGCGGACGTGGGCGAGTCGCGCGCGCTGTTCGACCTCGTCAAGGATCAGGGTCTCGACGGCGCCGCCGGGATCGTCCAGGGCGAGAAGGCCCTCCAGCACCTCGCGCACCACGGCGAGACGGTCGACGGCCCGAGCCACCCCTACGACGACCCGCGGTCGTTCCCGAAGCCCTATCTGCCCGAGGAGGAGCCGGTCACGTGAAGCAGGTCGCCTACTACAAGGGGTGTCTCGCGAGCCTCTCCGCGAAGGAGCTCGACACCTCGACACGCGCGCTCGCCCCGAAGGTCGGCTACGAGCTGATCGAGCTCGAGTCGGTGACCTGCTGCGGCGCCGGTGACATCCACGAAGCAGAGCCGGACTACTACCTCCACCTCAACGCCCGGATCCTCTCGTACGCGGCCGCGACGGGCGCCGACACGCTGATGACCGTGTGCAACGTCTGCACGCTGAACCTCAGGCAGGCGAATCACCAGCTGCTGAACGACGCGGCGCTCCGCGAGCGCGTCAACGACAACCTCGAGAAGGTCGGCGTCCCACGCTACGAGAAGGACGTCGACTGCGTCCACTTCCTGTGGCTCGTCGCCGGCGAGAGCTTCGGGACGCTCCAGGAGGTCGCGCACAAGGGGCTCCGGGGCCTCAAGATCGCGCCGTTCTACGGCTGCCAGATCCTCCGCCCTTCGAAGCTGATGGGCTTCGACGATCCCGACCGGCCCGACTCGCTGGAGCGGATCATCGCCGCCTGCGGCGGCGAGGCGATCGACTACCCGGCAAAGGTCAAGTGCTGCGGCTTCCCGATCATCCAGGCCCGCGAGGACACCGCCCTCGGCGAGCTGATCCAGCCGATCGAGCAGGCGACGGAGGCGGGCGCCGACGCGATCGTCACGCCGTGCCCGCTCTGCCACCTCTCACTCGACGCGTGGCAGTCGAAGCTCAAGAAGCAGACGGGGAAGGACTACCGGATGCCGATCCTGCACCTCTCGCAGCTGATCGGCGTCGCGGCGGGACTGTCGGACGCAGAGCTTCGCTTCAAGCGACACGTCGTCTCGATGCAGCCCGTGCTCGAGAAGCTGGCGCTGTAGGGCCGTACTGGCGCGCCCGTTCGCCGGCCGTCCACCAGCGAACGATTGTCACGCTCAGCGCGTGACGACGATGCGAGCCGTCGTGCCGGCCCCTCTGGCGCAGGCTCGCCGCCTGACTAGCATGCGACACGTGCACACCTCGATCGAGCAGTCGGTCCCGTTCGTCGATCTCAGAGCAACGAACGCGGCGGTCGAGACCGCAGTGCTCGGCGACATCGCCGAGATCATCGAGACGTCGCATTTCATCGGTGGCAAACATGTCGTCGGATTCGAGAACGCGTTTGCGGAGTACGTCGGCACGACCGAGTGTGTCGGGGTCGCGAGCGGCCTCGACGCCCTGAGGCTCGCCCTGGCGGCGCTCGATCTCGAACCGGGCGCCGAGGTGGTGGTGCCTGCCATGACGTTCTTCGCGACGTGGGAGGCGGTCAGCCAGGTCGGTGCCATTCCGCTGCCGGTCGACGTCTCGCCGACGGATCTGGGGATCGACGTCGCCGCCGTCGACGCAGTGATCAGCGATCGTACGGCGGCGGTGATGCCGGTGCACCTGTACGGCCAGATGGTCGACATGGTCGCTCTGACGAATCTCTCGGAGCGCCGCGGCATTCCGGTGATCGAGGACGCTGCCCAAGCGCACGGCGCCACACGTTCGGGGATCCGTGCAGGGAGCGCAGGCGTCGCCGCGGGCTTCAGCTTCTATCCCGGCAAGAACCTGGGCGCGATGGGTGATGCGGGTGCGCTGGTGACCGATGACCCCGAGATCGCCGCGCGTGCGAGATCGCTCCGCGAGCATGGGCAGCGCCGCAAGTACCACCACGACGAGATCGGGTGGACCGCGAGGCTGGACGCCGTTCAGGCGGCCGTACTCGCGCGAAAGCTGCCCCTGCTCGACGGCTGGAACGACTCTCGGCGTCGGATTGCCGGCCTGTACCTCGAAGGCCTGAACGGCGTGGGCGACATCGTTCTTCCTCCCGTCGCCGCCGAGAGCTCGCCGGTCTGGCATCTCTTCGTCATCCGAACGGGCGACCCCGACGGGCTGAGCCAGCACTTGACCCGGCACGGCGTCGCGACGGGTCGCCACTACCCCGAGCCACCGCATCTGGCCCGTGCCTACGCGTCTTTGGGCTACCGCGAAGGCGCCTTCCCCGTCGCCGAGAGGGTCGCCCGAGAGTGTCTCTCACTTCCGATCTTCGCGGGGATGACCGAAACCCAGGTCTCACACGTCGTCGACGCGGTCAGCTCCTGGTTCGCAGGTGACTGACACGCCGGCAAACGACGCACCTTTCAGGCTCATCGACGACGTCAGCTTCGGAGACCGCGTGACGGTGTACTCCTTCACGAACCTCTATGGCTGCGCGATCGGAGACGACACCCGAATCGGGACATTCGTCGAGATCCAGCGGGGAGCAGCCATCGGGTCTCGCTGCAAGATCCAGAGCCACACGTTCGTGTGCGACGGGGTGACGGTCGAGGACGAGGTGTTCGTCGGCCACGGCGTGATGTTCGTGAACGACAAGACCCCGCGCGCGACGGCGGAGTCGGGCGAGCTCCAGACGGAGGACGGGTGGACACTGCTCCGCACGGTCGTCGAGCGCGGGGCGTCCATCGGGTCGGGTGCGGTGGTTCTCGGCGGTGTTCGCATCGGGGCTGGTGCGCTCGTCGGGGCGGGGGCCGTGGTGACCCGGGACGTCCCCGCCGGATCGGTCGTCGCCGGCGTGCCTGCTCGCGTACGACAGCACTGAGCCGCCCGTCGGAGCCGCGCGGACGACCGGCACGTTACGATCCGGCGAACTTCCCTTCCCAAAGCGCGGCCGCACAAGTAGGCTCCGGGAGGGCTGCCAAAGCCTTCGTAGGAGATCGGCCTGGCAGGAGGGGACTCGGGGGAACAGGGGGAGAGCGTGGCTGTTTACGAAACCGACAACGTCGGGATAGCCCCGACGTTGGACGCGACGGATGTCTTCCGGACGGAGCTCGTCCGCCATCGCGAGCGTGCCGGACTGCACGGGCGGCGTGGTTGGCTCATGCGCCGCGCGCTGGTCGCCGCCGATGCGGTCGGCGTGACGATTGCGTTCGCCGTCTCGTCGGTCGCCTTCCCGACGGCCAACGGCGATCGCATCCAGCCCGGAGGCGAGATCGTCCTCTTTGCGCTCACGCTGCCCATGTGGCTACTCCTCGCGAAGCTCCAGGGCCTGTACGAGCGGGACGAGGAACGCGCCGACCATTCGACGATCGACGAGTTCGCAGGCGTCCTGATCATCGTGACGCTCGGGACCTGGTTCTTCCAGGCGCTCTCGTGGATGACAGGTCTCGCGTCGCCGCAGCTCGGGCGTCTCGTCGCGTTCTGGGTGCTGGCGATCGGCTTCGTGACCACCGCGCGCGCGGTCGCGAGGGCGCTCACCCGCCGCTCGTCGGCGTACTCGATGCGGACGCTCGTCGTCGGCGCCGGAGCGATCGGACAGCTCGTCGCGCGAAAGATCGGTCAACATCCCGAGTACCGATTGGATCTCGTCGGGTTCGTCGACGCCGAGCCGCTCGAGAGCCGGGCGGAGACGCGGGAGGTCGCCACCCTCGGCGAGCTGGACGCTCTCCAGTCGCTCGTCGCCGAGCATCGGATCGACCGCGTGATCGTGGCGTTCTCCAACGAGCCGGACAGCCAGACCATGAACGTCGTGCGGTCGTTGCGGGACGGCGACGTGATCGTGGACGTCGTCCCGCGTCTGTTCGACGTCATCGGACCGCGGGCGAGCATGCACTCTCTCGAAGGCATGCCGCTGGTCTGCGTGCCACCCGCTCGGCTGTCGCGCTCGTCGTTCGTCACGAAGCGCATCGTGGACATCGCCGTCGCCGCGTCGAGCCTCCTGGTGTTGTTGCCGCTGTTCATCTACGCGGCGATCCGGATCAAGCTCGACTCCCCTGGGCCGGTGTTCTTCCGGCAGGAACGACTCGGGCTCGACATGCGCCCCTTCACGTGCCTCAAGTTCCGGACGATGAAGGTCGACACGGATCCCGAGGAGCACCGCGCCTACGTCGAGTCGATCGCAACGTCCGGCGCCAACCTGAACGGGAACGGGATGTACAAGCTGAACCGCGACAACGCCGTGACGCCCTTCGGCCGCTGGCTCCGCAAGACGAGCCTGGACGAGCTCCCGCAGCTGATCAACGTCCTCCGAGGCGACATGTCGATCGTCGGCCCGCGCCCGTGCATCCCGTACGAGATCGAGTTCTTCCAGTCTCACCACGTCGAGCGGTTCCTCGTGCCGCAGGGCATCACGGGACTGTGGCAGGTCAGCGCGCGTGCGAACTCGACGTTCGGCGAGGCGCTCGACATGGACGTCGCGTACGTCCGCGGCTGGTCGCTCGGCCTCGACCTGCGGCTCCTCTTCAGGACGCCCTTCGCGCTGCTGCGGCAGCGGAGGTCGACGGCGTGAGCGATCCCGTGAGGACCGCGGTCGTCGGCCTCGGCTACTGGGGCCCCAATCTCATCCGCAATCTCGCGGAGCTCGACGGCGCCGAGCTCGTCGCCGTCTGCGATCTCGATCCCGAACGGCTCTCTCTCGTCGGACGCCGCTATCCCGCCGTTCGTCGCACGACCGAGGTCGGCGATGTGATCGCTGCGGACGACGTCGACGCGGTGCTGATCGCCACGCCGGTGTCGACCCACCACGCCCTCGGCATGGCGGCGCTTCGGGCGGGAAAGCACGTCTTCGTGGAGAAGCCGCTCGCGACGTCCACACGTGACGCAGCCGAGCTCGCGACGACGGCGGCGGGTCTCGGGCTCGTGCTGATGCCTGGTCACACGTTCCTCTACAGCCCCCCGGTCGTCGCAATCCACGACCTCATCGTCTCCGGTGCGCTCGGCGGCCTTCTCTTCATCTCGTCCAGTCGCGTCAACCTCGGCCTGCACCAGTCCGACGTCAGCGTCGTGTGGGACCTCGCGCCGCACGACTTCTCCATCCTCCGCTACTGGCTGGGAGAGACGCCGTCCCACGTCAGCGCGACGGCACGCGCGTGCATCGGCGAGCGACCGGACGTCGCGTTCATCGACCTGCACTACGAGTCGGGGCCCATCGCCCACGTGGAGCTCTCGTGGCTGGCGCCGAGCAAGCTGCGCCGGACCACGATCGTCGGCACGGAGAAGATGGTCGTCTACGACGACACGTCGAACGAGCCCGTCCGAGTCTTCGACTCGGGCGTACACCTGCGCGAACCCGAGACCTTCGGCGAGTTCAGGCTCACGTATCGCACGGGTGACATCGTCTCACCGAGGATCGACGCTGCAGAGCCACTCTCGATCGAGCTTCGTGATTTCTGCAATTCGATCCGGAAGGGCGCGCCGCCGCGATCGTCCAGTGGCCTCGGCGTCGAGGTCGTGCGAATGATGGAGGCCGTCGATCGATCGCTCGGCTCGCTCGGCGAGCGCGTGGCCGTGGACGACGGCAAGGTCGGCGACGCCGTTCCCGTGGGCGCCGCGGCGTCCTGAGCCCAGCGGCGGCTGCGTCAGCCACCGGGTCGGCCGGCTCCCGTCTCTAGGGTGCCGGGATGCTCGTGCTGCTGGTCGCCCTCGGCTCGGTCGTCGTCGTCTGCCTCTTCTACGGGTGGTGGGAGGCTGGATGGCTCCGTCGTCGAGTCCTGGACGTCGCCGTCGACGGGCTACCCGACGGGCTCGACGGCCTCCGTATCGCACACGTCTCGGACCTGCACCTCGGGGCACCCTTCTCACGGGGCAACCGTGCGTCGGCGAGGGCCATGGCCTGGGTCGGCGATCGCCGGCCTGACATCGTCTGCATCACCGGAGACCTCGTCTCGCACCCCCGGGGCGAGGAGGTGCTTCGTCGCTTGCTCTCTCTCGTGGAGCGCCCGTTCGTCGTCCTCGGCAACCACGACGTCGCGGTCACACGTGACCCCTTCTCGCGGGCCGCCGAGTTGCGGGACCTGGAGCTCACGCACCTGCTTTCGGACGAGGCCGTCGTGCTGGAGCTGGCCGGAGAGCGCTGCGCGATCGTCGGCGTCGGGCCCGATTCGTACCGAGCGAAGCGTGCGCGCCCGCACGAGCTCCTCGACGAGGGCACGTCGTTCGGGCTCCTCCTCTGCCATTTCCCCGAGATCGTCGATCGCCTGCCGCCGGGGTCGTTCGACCTCGTTCTTGCCGGGCATCTGCACGCCGGCCAGATCTGCCTCCCGGCAGCGCGTGGGAGGGTCACCCTCGCCCACCCGCGTGCCCGGTTCGTGTCGGGTGTCTATCGAACTCCGGCCGGCGTCATGCACGTCTCGCCCGGAACCGGGACGACGTTCGTCCCACTCCGGTTCTTCGCGCGCCCCGAGGTGACCGAGCTCGTTCTGAGAAGGGCTGACTAGACTCGCAGCATGGAGGGCCATGCCGTCATCTCACACGAGGTGCTGGCGTCGTACGCAGCCGACGCGGCACGTCAGGTCGACGGCGTCCACGATCTCATCGGCGGCTCGCGCCGGCACAGGGGCGTCCGCGTTGCAGAGGACGACGGCACCATGTCGGTCGAGCTCCAGGTGGCGGTCGAGTGGGGCTCGCTCGCCCCGGACGTCGCTGCCGAGGTCCAGCGACGTGTGGGCGAATACCTCCGGCGCACCGCCCGGCTCCAGTCCGTGAGCGTCGACGTCGTCGTGGGTAGCGTCGCAACCGGGAAGGAGTGATGCACGGCGGCGTATCGGGTCTCACCCGCGCGACCGTCGAGTCGGCGCCGTCGGTGTGTCGCGACTGCGTCTGGTGGCAGTCGCGGGGCAACAAGACGGCGTCGAAGGATCGGTGGGCGGAGCGGGCGGAGGAGGACTTCGGAGAGTGGGGGACGATCTACCTCGACGAGCACCGGCGCCTGCTCGGCTCTATGCAGTACGGGCCGTCGCACCTCTTTCCACGCGCCGCCGATCTCCCGGCGGGGCCGCCCTCGGACGATGCCGTCCTCGTCACGTGCTCGTACCTGGTCCGCAACGGGGCGGAGTGGATCGAGAAATCCCTGCTTCTCGCGGCGATCGGCGAGTCGCGCGACCGAGGCGCCAAGGCGCTCGAGGCGTTCGCCTACCGCTACCCCGAGGGCGAGTCGGTCGAAGAGCGCTTCCTCGTCCACCGCACGGTGTTCCCACGGGACTTCCTCGACGAGTTCGGCTTCGTCACCGTGCGCTCGCAAGGTCGTGTCGAGCTGTGCCGGCTCGAGCTCGGGGGCCTCGTTCCGATCGAGGAGGGCCGACGCGCGAAGGTTCTCCGAGTGGTGCAGGAAGCGTTCGCGCCGACGCCGGCGCCGGTGCCGAGACCGTAGTCAGGCGCGCGCGGCGACTCCCTCGAGCAGGAGCTCTGCGATCTGGATCGCGTTGAGCGCGGCCCCCTTGCGCAGGTTGTCGCTCGAGAGGTACAGCGCGATGCCGTTCTCCGCGGCCGCGTCGCGGCGGATCCGTCCGACGAGGACCTCGTCTTCGCCCGCTGCGGCGGCGGGCGTCGGGAAGCCGGGGAGCTCGATGACGCGTACGCTCGGCGCTTCCCGGAGGATCTCCGTTGCGTCGTCAGGCGAGAGCGGTCGCTCGAGCTCCATCCACACCGCCTCCGAGTGGCCGACCATCACGGGCACGCGTACGCACGTGGCAGAGAGGGGCAGGTCGGGAAGCTCGAGGATCTTGCGTGTCTCCGCCCGGAGCTTCGCCTCCTCGTCGGACTCGTCGCCCTCCCACGTCCAGTCCATCACCAGGTCGTGGTCGGCCGGAATCTCGTGGGCGAGCGCGTCCATGCGCTGTGCACCCGCGCCCGAGACGGACTGATAGGTCGAGACCCGAACGCGCCGGAGGCTCGCCTCGTCGTGGAGCGGCTTGAGGACGCAGGTGAGCGGGATGGTGCAGCAGTTCGGGTTGGCGACGATCCGGTCGCGCTCGAGCGACTCGAGCGCGCGGCGGCCGTTCACCTCCGGGACGACGAGTGGATAGCCGTCGGCGAGGCGGTAGGCGGACGACTTGTCGATGCAGATCGCTCCCGCGGCGGAGGCGACCGGGACGAGCTCGCGGCTCGCAGAGGTCCCGACCGAGAAGAGGAAGAGGTCGACGTCGCCGGCGCCGAGTGCCGCCGGCGTCGCCTCCTCGACGGCGAGCTCGTCGACGCCGAACGGCACCCGCGACCCGGCCGAGCGGCTCGAGGCGAACGCGCGGACGCGGTCGTAGCCGCGCTCGGCGAGGAGCGCGAGGGTCACCGTTCCGACCGCGCCGGTCGCGCCGACGACGCCGATTCTCGGCTGGGAGTCCATCACACACCTTTCTAGCCGACGGCCGCGTGTCCCTGCGCGCCGACTACGCGGGCCGCCGGCCGGAGAGCGCCCGCCCCAGCGTCACCTCGTCGGCGTACTCGAGGTCGCCGCCGACGGGGAGACCGCTCGCGAGGCGCGTGACCGTCACACGGTCGCGGAGGCGGTCGGCGAGGTACGCCGCGGTCGCCTCGCCCGTCATCGTCGGATTCGTCGCGAGCACGACCTCCTCGACGCCGTCCACGTCGACCCGCTCCATCAGCCGATGGATCCTGAGGTCGGCGGGCTCGACGCCGTCGAGGGGAGAGAGAGCGCCGCCGAGGACGTGGTAGAGGCCGCGGTACTCGTGGGTCCGCTCGAGCGAGACGACGTCGATCGGCTGCTCGACGACGCAGATCACGGTCCGGTCGCGGCGCGGGTCGGCACAGACGCCGCAGAGCTCCTCCTCCGTGAGGTTCCCGCACTCGCGACAGGGTCTGACGCGTGCCTTGACCTCCGCGATCGCGCTCCCGATCGCATTCGCCTCGTCGGCGGGCGCAGCGAGGATGTGGAAGGCGAGTCGCTGCGCGGTCCGGGTGCCGATCCCCGGGAGGCGCGTGAGCTGCGCGACGAGGTTGTCCACGGTGGGGCTCAGCACGCCGTCACGTTAGCCTTCCACTGCGGACGAGCCCGCATCCCCGAGAAACGCACGGACGGCGTCGATCGTGTCCGCCTCGGAAGCCACCTTGTCGGGGCGGTAGCCCTTGACCCGCGCGAACCTGAGCGCGAGCCCGCCCGGGTAGCGCGAGCTTCGCTGCACACCGTCGAAGGCGACCTCGACGACGAGCTCGGGCCGGACGCGGACGACATGGCCCTCCTGGCCGACGGCGAGCTCGAGGAGCTTCTCGGTCTGCCAGGCGAGCATCGCGTCCGTCATGCCCTTGAACGTCTTGCCGAGCATGACGAGCCCGCCGCCTGACGGATCCCGTGCCCCGAGATGGAGGTTGCTGAGCCTTCCCTGGCGCCGACCGTGCCCCCACTCCGCGGCGAGCACGACCAGGTCGAGGGTATGGGCGCGCTTCACCTTGAGCCAGGCGGCGCCCCGTCGTCCGGCTTCGTACGGGGAGTCGAGCGCCTTGACGATCACGCCCTCGTGGCCGTGCGCAAGCGTGTCCTCGAGAAAGCGCTCGGCCGTCTCGGGCTCGTTCGTCTCGATCCGCGCGACTCGCAGCCCTTCGGGCACTCGCGCCCCGAGGAGGGCCGATCGCTCCACGAACGGTCGCCCGAGGAGGTCGTCCCCGTCGAGATGGAGGCAGTCGAAGAGGAAGACCGAGAGCGGCATCGCTGAGCGTGAGCCAGCCGTTTGCACGCTCGAGCCGAACCGACCCATCGTGACCTGGAACGGCTGTGGCCGGCCGTCGCAGCGTAGGGCGATCACCTCGCCGTCGAAGACGGCGGACTCGACCGGGAGCCGGCCGATCGCGTCGACGACCTCCGGGACGCGGTCGGTCACGTCCGCGAGGTTGCGGGTGAACGCGCGGACGTCGTCGCCACGGCGATGCACCTGGAGGCGCGCGCCGTCGAGCTTCCACTCGACCGCCGCCGGCCCTGTCCGGGCGATCGCGTCGGTCACGCGGTCGGCGGCCTGGGCGAGCATCGGCTTCACCGGACGCAGAACCTCGAGCCGGAAGCGCGACAGGTCCTCCCGGCCGCGTTCGAGCGCGGCGCGCGCGACGACGGGCAGCTCGCCCGCCAGCATCACCGCGCGCCGCACGTCGGCGGGCGGGACGTCGGCAGCACGGGCGACCGCCTCGACCATGACCCCCTCGAGCGCGCCCTGGCGCAGCTCGCCGTGCAGGATGCCGACGAGAAACCGCTGCTCGGGCTCTGTGGCCCGCGCGAACAGCTGCGCCAGCTCGCTCCTTCGGCTTGCCTGCGACCCCGGGCCCTGGATCGCGGCGACACGGTGCAGCGCTCTCTCCACGTCGAGCAGCTCGAGCGTCGGAGGTGGTGACGCGGGAGCGGGGAGGTCGCGCAGGGACGCCCACCCGACCCCGATCCGTGCCAGCGTCCCCGAGAGATACGTGACGGCCACGGGGACTTCCTCCGGACGGGCTCGCCGCAGGCACGCCGCGAGCGCCTCCACCTTCGCCGTGCGGGCGCTCGTCGCCGCGACCGAGAGCGAAGCGCGCGCGACCTCCTCGAACAGCACGCCCGCATTCTCGCTGCGGCGGCGTCCGCTCCGGCGAAGGTGCTAGGACCCGCGCATGGAGCGCCTGCGGAGGCGGTGGAGTGACCTGCGGAGCGGCCTCTGGCTCTTCCCGGGGCTGATCGTCGCAGGGCTCGTCGCCGTCGCGTTCGTCGCGATCCAGCTCGACCACACGCTCGGTGACACCGACGTCGGCTTCGGTGGCGGACCCGCGGCGGCGCGCGACGTGCTGGCCGCCATCGCCGGCTCCTTCGTGACGGTCGCCGGCCTCACGTTCTCCCTCACGATCGTCGTCTTGCAGCTCGCGTCGTCCCAGTACAGCCCGCGGATCCTCCGCGGCTTCCTGGCCGACCGGATCACCCAGCTCACCGCAGGCGCCTTCATCGGCGTGTTCGCCTACGCGCTCGTCGTCCTGCGATCGGTGCGCAGCGAGCCCGACGCCTTCGTGCCATCGCTCGGCGTCTCGTTCGCCATCGTGCTCGCGCTGGCCGCGCTGGTGGTGCTCCTCGCGTTCATCGACCACGTCGCGAAGTTGATCCAGGTGTCGAACCTGGCCGGGCGGATCGGGGACGAGACGCTCGCGGAGCTCGCGCGGACGAGCGACGGCGACGAGGGCTCCGACGAGGCGGAGGCGGTCCAACTCGTGCGACGGTGGCGTGACGAGGGAACCGCCCAGCGCGTGCACGTGGCGCGTGCCGGATACCTTCGCGCGATCGACGTCACGGCGGCGACGCGGCGGCTGCGGGAGGCGCGCGCCCGCGTCGCGCTGCTCGCTGGTCCCGGGGACCTCGTCGTCCCGGACGAGGCCGTCGCGGAGGTGTGGTGGGATCCCGCCACCGGCCTCGACGCGGACGTGGTCTCGGACGCCGTGCTCGCGGCTCTGCACGTCGCGAACGAGCGCGACATGCGCGGCGACCCCGGGTTCGGTATCCGCCAGCTCGGCGACATCGCGATCCGCGCGCTCTCGCCGGGGATCAACGATCCGACGACGGCGGTGACCTGCGTCGCATACGTGCGCGCCGCGCTGGTCGAGGATGCCTCGCTGCCGCTGCCGCGGCGGCTCGTCCACGACCGCGGTGTGCAGCTCGTCCTGGCGCCGCGCCCGCTCGAGCGCGACGCGGGGGCACTCGTGGAGATCGCGCACCACGCGGCCGACGACCCACGCACGGCCGCGGCCGTGGAACGCGCTGTTGCTGCGGTCACGCGGGCGGCGCGGGCGGCGGGACGCGGCGAGGAGGCGGCGCGGGTCGAGGCCGCGTACAGAGCCGTGACCGCGGACGCATAGAAGCCCGGCGTCGGCTACATGCCCGGTAGGCCGAGCGCGCCGAGGTCGGGCATCTGCCCGCGGAGCTTCGTCTCGACGGCCTGCGCAGCTGCGCGGAGCGCCTCGTTCGCGGCGGCCAGCACCATGTCGGCGAGCATCTCGGGGTCGTCGGGGTCGACCGCGCGCGCGTCGATCGAGATCGCGACGAGCTCGCCGGCACCGTTCGCCTTCACGGTCACCATCCCGCCGCCTGCCGAAGCCTCCGCGATCTCGGTCTTCGCCTCCTCCTGTGCGCGCACCATCTGCTCCTGCATCTGCTGGGCCTGCTTCATCAGCGCGTTCATGTCGAGCTTCACGACGTCTCCTCCACCTCGGTTGCGTTGAGATCGTTGACGAGCAGGGAGATGAGGTCCTCCTCGCCGGCCGGCTCCGCTTCGAAACCACCGTCGCCGTCCTCGTCGGACACCTCGGTGACCACCGCGAGCCGCCGTCCCGTCACCTCGTACAGCGCGTCACGGAGGACCGTGAGGTTCTTCGGCTCGTCGGCCTGCTTGCGATGGAAGTCCGCGGTGGACGGGAACGAGAGCGTGATCGTGTCGTGCTCGAGCCGCGTGGGCGTTGCCTCGCCGAGGAGCGTGGCGGCGGGGATCGACCGTTCCTTCACCGCCGGGAGGACGCTTCTCGTCCACGCCTCGTGAACCTGCTCGAGGGTGATCGCGTGGGCGTCGTCGACGACTGTCGGCGCCGGGCTCTCGTCTGGCGCCGGGCCCGCCGCGGGCGCGGGAACGGGGGAGGGGCCCCACGACTCCGCGGCGGGAGCACCGGCATGCACCCGGGATTCCAGCACTTCGACCCGATGGACAAGTGATTCTCGGGCCAGATCGGACTGCGGGCGCGTCACTTTCACGAGAGCCAGCTCGAGTGGGAGCCGTGGATCTCCGCCCTGCCGCTCGTCCTCCACGACGACGGCGAGGAGGTCGATCAGCCGGAGAACCGTCGGTTCGGGAAGCTGGTTCGCCTGCTCACGCAGCCGGTCACGCGACTCGTCCGTGAGGGGCAGCGACTCGGGAACATGGCCGAGGTGCTGCACCAACAGCACGTGCCGAAGGTGCTCGAGGAGCTCACGTGTCAGCTGGCCGAGGTCCTGGCCTCGCTCGGACAGCTCTTCGACGAGCACCAGCGCGCCGGCGACGTCACGGTCGACGATCGTGTCGCACAGCCGGAAGAGAACGTCCTCCTCGACCGCCGTGCCGAGCTGCAGCACATCCTGCACCGAGAGCTGGTTCGCGGTCGCGGCCGCGAGCTGGTCGAGCGTCGAGATGGCATCGCGGAACGAGCCGCCCGCCCCGCGTGCGATGAGCGAGAGCGCGGAATCGGGCGCATCGATCCCCTCCCCGTCGCAGACCCGGCGGAGCACGGTGACGATCTCCTGGAGCCGCGGTCGCTGGAAGACGAACGTCTGGCAGCGCGAGCGCACGGTCGGGATGACCTTCGACAGCTCCGTCGTGCAAAAGACGAAGACGAGATGCGGCGGCGGCTCCTCGCTCAGCTTCAGGAGCGCGTTCCATGCTGCGGTCGTCAGCTGGTGCGCCTCGTCGACGATGTAGACCTTGTAGCGGCCCTCCGCGGGCTGGAGCATCGCCCGCTCGCGGATCTCGCGTACCTCGTCGATGCCGCGCTGCGAGGCCGCGTCCATCTCCACGACGTCGAGCGCCGTGCCGTCGGCGATCGCGCGCGCGATACGCGTGGTCGGATCGAAGTCGGCGCTCGGGCCGCCCTCCGCGTTGAGCGCCTTCGCGAGGATGCGCGCCATCGACGTCTTGCCCGTTCCCCGCGGGCCGGCGAAGAGGTACGCCTGGCGCACCTGGTCGTGCTCGATCGCGTTCCGCAGCGTGCGGACGACGGCCTCCTGGCCGACGACCTGAGAGAAGTCGAGCGACCGATACGTGCGGTAGAGCGCCGTCACCACGGTATTGTCGCAGACCCTGCGACCGGGCCCGCGAGAATCAATGCCCGGCGCGCGCTCCGTCTTCGAACAGGCGACCCCGGGTGGTGTCTCCGCCGCCTGCTCGGGTCGGGCGGTGCCGCGGCACCTGGGAGGGAGTCCTTAGCGCTGCTTCCTTCCGGACCTGACGCGGTTCGAACGCTCCCAGTGCGCGGGACCCGACCGTCAACGCCACGTATCGGTGACCCGTGCCCGTGACCGCCGCCCTCGGACGGCGTTCGGTCCCGCTGGAGCGGATTTCGGGTTCAGGGAACCGCTGACTCCCCACCTAGCGCGACCGGGCGACCCGACCGTAGCAGCCGCGCGTCTCGGCCGGGAGACCATTGCGCTCCGCCCCTTCCGCGGTGCCCGCCGTCGTGGGCGGGTAGGATGGGCCGCTCGTCAAGCGAAGGCCTTTCGAGGCCGATGAACGATTGGATGACGTCCGTCGCGGACATCCCCGGCGACGCGGACGACGATCTCCCCGAGATCTCACCCGAGCTCGTCCTCGTCGATCCTGAGCTGGCGCGCATCGTGCGCGAGCGCCAGCCTGACGGCGGACGCCGGGCCCTCATCCCGACGCTGCGGCTCGTGCCCGCCGTCGACGAGCCGGCGCCGATCGTGCCGCGGGCCACGACCTTCGACGAGCCCCAGTTCGAGCTCGAGCCCGTTCTCCCGAGCGACGCCGGCGTCCCGCCCGACATGGCGAGCGAGGGGCTGCCGGAGGGCCTTCGGACGCCCGAGCCGTCGCCGCTCGTGCGTGATGTCGCAGAGGAGTCCAGGGCGCTCGTGCCTGCCCTGCCGCGCGTCGTCGACGCCGAGCCCGCCCGCATCGTCGAGCCGCTCACCGCCGAACCCACACGTGCGTCTCCTGCTGCACCGGAACCGACCAGTCTCGTTTCGCCCGCCGACGCGCCTCCGCCTTCGACCTCCCCTCACCTGCTGCCCGCGGCGATGCCGCACCCGATCGCACGCCCGGAGCGCTCGCACCGCTCTGCCGGTTCGAGCGAGCGGCCGCGGCGCGGGCGAAGTTGGCTCGCGTTCGTCGCCGCGGTCGCGGCTGCATCCCTCATGACGCTCGGAATCCTGAATCTGTCGGACGGCTCGTCGTCCTCGGCTCCCGAGACGACCGCAGCGCTCTCGGGAGGGCCGTCGAGCGACCGCTCCGCTGCCGAGGGGAAGGGGGCCACGCAGAACGATGCCGCGACGCGGCCGAAGACCGCGTCGACGCCGAAGGTCGCTTCGAAGGCGAAGGCCGCGTCGAAGCCCAAGACGGCCTCCAAGGCGAAGGTGACGGAGACGCCGAAGGCGCCCGCGAAGGCGAAGGTCACTGCGAAGCCCGAGACCGCATCGACCGGCGCGGCCACGACGAAGCCCAAGGCCGCGACGAAGCCCACGGGGACGACGAAGCCCAAGACAAAGCCGGCGGCGACGGCTCCTTCCGCCAAGGCGGTATCGACGCCGAAAGCACAACCGGCGACGCCGAAGACCGCCGTCGAGCCCAGACGGTTTGCGTGGGCGCCGGTGGACGGGGCGGTCTCGTACCACGTCGAGCTGTTCAGGGGAGCCGATCGCGTGCTCGCGAAGGAGACGACGGAGCCGATCCTCGAGCTCGGGTCGACCTGGCGGTACGACGGCAAGACCGTCCAGCTCACGCCGGGCAGCTACCGCTGGTACGTCTGGCCTGTGACGAAGAGCGGCCGCGCCACGCAGGCCGTCGTCCAGGCGAAGCTCGACATCCCGTAGCGACGTCAACCATTCGGGGGATGGCCTCGCCGTCCGCGCGTGCCGATGGGTCGGACGATGGCGTCTGCGGCCTACAGCATCGACGATTCGACGCATCTGCGGATCAGCCCCGAGCTCGTCCTCGTCGATCCAGACCTCGCGAAGCGCGTCCGCCCCCGGATCCCGCTGCTCTTCCGGCGCAGGAAGCCGCCTCTTCCCGTTCTTCACACCGCGGACGCGCTGACGTCCGCGGGCGATGCTGCGGATGCGCGAGTCGCGGCGGCGTCGTAACACAGACACAGGGCGACATCCCCTTTCGCACGGAGCGGGCGATTTCGAGGTCGAGGGCGCGGCTGGCTGTTCCCAGACGCCCAGAGAAGGGGAGACAACCCTGGACGCCAGCCGCAGAAGTGACTGCCGCGCCCCTACGGGATTGTCGAGCCTCATGGCAGGGTCCCGCAAGTCCTGACTTCGTCCAGCGCTGCAGTGCTGCCGCCGCGTGGTCGATGGGCGCACCTGGGATCGAAGTCGGCGAGAGGCTGATCGACCAGACGCGACTTCAGTCGACTTTTCGGCGCTCTTGCATGGTCTCTTGGTGGATGCCGATGGGCATCCGATCAGACTCTCTGCAACCGGTTTTCACTCTGCGCTTGGACAGATTCGGGACACGTTGGCTCGCTCGGACACGATGCGCGAGCTGGCGGCGGCGCTGCTGCGGGAGCTCGAGGGCCGATGAGTGCCGCGGCGGAGGCCGAGTGATTTGTCGGCGAGCTAGGTAGCCGTCTAGCCCGCGCACGCCTTGCTCCAGCAGCTGTCGACGGCTGGCTCTCGGTGATTTCCCGGATGCGTTAGCGCTCGGTGGGGCCGAAGATCTTGGGTGCAAAGGAGGGGATGGACGATGTTCAGGAAGTTGTTCGCCTCCGGGGTTGTCGTCCTTGCGTTGGGTGCCGGAGTCGCATACGCGGCGACGCAGATCACCACGTCGGACGGTACCGCGGTGTGCGTCAACCAGGTGAACGGTCTGATGCGCGTCGCGACCGCCTGCCGCGAGGGTGAGTATCCGCTCACCATCGGCGGTGGGGGCGGTGGCGCCGTGGCCTCGAGTGGAACGTTCAAAGACGTGCCGTGGGGCACGACGAGCGCTGGAGTTGCGCTCCCGCTCACAGGCGTGACCGTGGCGGGCAAGTGCGACTTGCAGCCGGCTGTTCCGCCCTATCCGTACGAGGTGGGGCTCGCCCGGCTTCTCGTCACCAGCGGCACCCCGATGGCTGCGTTCGCCAAGACGTGGAACGGCACAGGAACGCTCGCGGGAACTTCGCTACTGACGGATCCGGCCGCAACGGCCGGAAATGGCGCCGTGAACGCCGCCCTCGGAGGAGACACGCTCGTGGCCGTGAACAGCGCCACAGCGACGATCACGTTCGGTGCGCAGGTCAACGCTGCGGCGAAGACATGCACGTACTACTGGCAGGCGATCGAGAACTCCGACTAACGAGTCAAGCATCGGGCGGTCGGCCCGGCCCGTAGCGCCGTCCGTTCGGGCTTGGACGTACGAGCGGCCCTTCGGGGCCGCTTCGTCTCTGGATACACCGACGGAAAGACGCCGCGTCGATACTGCTCGGTCGTCGGTCATGCGGCCGTCACCGCCTCGGCGTCCTCGGTTGACGCGGCCGGGCCGGAGGAAACGGCCCCGGCCGGGCCCGTCTCGCCGGTCGACGCGGCGGCAAAGGATCGCTTCGGCTTCGCGACGCAGCGCCGGGCTTTCGGTTCTCGCCCTGGTTATCGCGGTCGAATCCTGGCGAGTGAGCGCGACTTTGTCCGTAGTCCCGAGCAGCGGGATCAGCAGCGGCACGGATGTCTGGCCGCTGTCGGCGCGGCAGGTTGTCGGTGAGAGGAGGCGCGATGCGTCGCTTGTCGGCGGCAGCCATCGTCGCCGCGGCTGCCGCGGTTGCCGGTGTGGTGCTCGCGGGGTGCGGTGGAAAGCTGTCGTCTGACGTCTTCGAGTGCGGGGGTTCGTCGCCTGACCCGTCGGTCGCGGGACAGTGGGTTCTGACCGATCTGGGAACGCTCGGGGGGCAGACGAGTGGTGCCGCTGCGATCACTGACCAGGGCAAAGTGGTGGGTTGGAGCAAGACCAAGCTCAGGACCGAGACCGGTGATCTGATCCCGCATGCGTTCCTCTGGGAGGACGGGAAAATGCGCGATCTCGGGGCTCTGAAGCCTGGCGGCGATAGTTCAGCGAGCGCGATCAACGACAAGGGACAGGTTGTCGGCTCGGGCTGGGTGTATGAGGAGGAGGGCTCGTACGAGCACGCGTTGCTGTGGGAGAGCGGATCGGTCCATGATCTTGCTCCGGCTCCACCATTCCGCGGCGACAGCTCTGCCATCGCGATCAACCGCCGAGGGCAGATCGTGCTGCACCGGTATCCAGCGATTGGCAACGCAAGTCGGGTCATCTGGGAGAACGGGAAGATTCACCGCGTCCCGACCGCGCTGGATCCGTACGACATCAACGACCGTGGCGATCTTGTCGGTGCCATCTACTTTCGTGGAGCGGAGCCGGGGACGGAAGAATCACACGCCGCTGTGGCCTGGGGTGGGGGAACAGTGCGTGACCTCGGCACGCTGGGCGGGTCGACGGGCAAAGCGGCAGCGATCAACGAGCGCGGCCAGATCGTCGGGTCAAGCGAGACGACTGCGGGCGAGTTGCACGCGTTCATGTGGGAAAAGGGGAAGATGCGCGACCTCGGCACCCTCGGCGGCCGGGACAGCAGAGCCCTCGACATCAATGACCGTGGCCAGGTTGTTGGATGGGCAGAGACGCCCACCGGCTCGCGCGGTTTCCTGTGGCAGAACGGAGTAATGGCCAGCCTCGGCTGCGCGGGCGAGCCAATGGCGATCAACGACCGAGGCGAGATCGTCGGGTCGAACATGCACGCCGTCATGTGGACGTGGCAGCCCACCAAGTAGGCCGTGAACCGAACCGAGACAGAACTCCGCTGCACCAGGTGCGGCCGTCGCCCGCGCCCCGGCTAGAACGCCGACGACGACTGGCGCGTCTATTCCGACGGCGTCGCCGAGTTGTTGCCCTTCTGCCCGGACTGCGCAGAGGCGAGTTCTGCGACCACTCGGAGAGATCCGAGCCGACGTCCTAGCGGCCCCTCAACTTGCCACGCCCTTGCCACACCGCCCCTCGGGTTGATCGGGCGCGGAGGGGGCCAACAAAAAGCCCCGCCTGAGCGGGGCTTTCCTCGATGGGCGCACCTGGGATCGAACCAGGGACCTCTCGCGTGTGAAGCGAGCGCTCTCCCGCTGAGCTATGCGCCCGGGAGAGGCTTAGGCTAGCGCAGCACCCAGGAGTCGTCCTGGATGAGCGGCACTTCGCCGCCACCGCTCTCGACGCCGAATACCGTGACGTCGGGGCCGCCGACCATGAAGTCGGTGTGGACGACGGAGTCGTTGTAGCCGTGGTCGGCCAGCTCCTCCGGCGTCATCTGCTCGCCGCCCTCGAGGGCCCCCCGGATGCCGAGTCCCCAGGCGATGTGGCAGGCGGCGTTCTCGTCGAAGAGCGTGTCGAGGAACACGACACCCGTCTTCCGCACGCGCGAGTCGCCGTCCACGAGTGCCACCTCGCCGAGGAAGCTCGCTCCATCGTCGGACGCCATCTCCTCGCGCACGGCGTCGGCACCCGTCTCGGCCTGCACGTCGACGATCTTGCCGCGCTCGAGACGCAGCTCGAGGCCCCGCACGATCGTGCCACCCAGGGCGAGGGGGAACGTCGAGCGGACGGTCCCGTCCGCGAGCCGGCGGTCCGGCGACGTGAACACCTCTTCGGTCGGCACGTTGACGATGTGCGGGACGCCGTCGACCGTCTCCTCGGCACCCGTCAGCCAGCGGTGCCTCTCCGGCAGCCCGATACGAAGGTCGGTGCCGGGCCCGGCGAAGCGGATCGCCGCGAAGCGCCGCTCGTCGAGCGCCGCTGCCCGGTCCTGGAGGCGAGCGATGTGCTCCCGCCAGGCCGCGACAGGGTCGGGCTCGTCGAGCCGCGTCGCGGTGATCACCGCGTTCCACAGGCGTTCGACGTCGGGCTCGCCGAAGACGGTGCGGGCCCATCCCTCGTTCGGATAGCCGACGATCGTCCACTGGATCAGCCGGCGGTTCTCGGCATCGAGGAGCTTCTCCACCGCGAGCCGCGGCCTTGCACGCTGAGCGCGGCGCTGGTCGAGGTCGGCGAGCAGCTCGGGCTCGGCCTCGCCGGTGATGATGATCGTCGCGCCGCCCGTCTCGGTCAGGTGGTCGACGAGCGCCATCGTCCAGGGCGGCGTCCAGTCGAGCGACTCCTCGGGGGCGTGTTCGATGAGGGCGCGCCTCAGGTGCGCGTCGCGGTACACGACCTCGACCCAACGGGCGCCGCGCTCGTACGCAACGCGACCCATGGCCCGGACCAGCGGCAGATGCTCCGGATCGGCTGAGATCCGCAGGAACTGCCCCGGCTGGAGGTTGACGGCGACCTCGACCGCAAGGCGTGAGTACCTGTCGAGCCGCTCGTCAGGTGTCACTAAATGGAAACCCTATTCAGTTCAGGCGACTTGTGTATCGCGCGACGGTGGCTTCCGACAGCGTGGTAGCGTCCGCGCGATGCTCGTCGCCGCGATCACCGGTCTCGGGAAGACCGTGCTGCTCGTCGTGGCCATCACCTTCATCGCCTGGGCGATCATCACGGCGATCTTCGTGCCGAAGGGCAATCCCTCCTTTCCGCGCCGGCTCGATGCGTACATCCTCGTCTCGGCGCTGCTCTTCGTCTGTCAGATGTCCGCGGTCGTCTGGGTGACGGGCACCCAGGAAGTCGAGGAGGAGGCGCACGCCGCGGTCGAGGGCGGCGGGACCGGGACGACGGAGAGCGGCGGCACGACCACGGAGCCGTCGGCCGCAGGGGACGCCGCCGCCGGGAAGCAGGTGTTCGAGTCCGCTGGGTGCGCGTCGTGCCACACCCTCGCGGACGCGGGCGCGACAGGAGCGGTCGGCCCCAATCTCGACGAGGCGAAGCCAGCGGCCTCGCTGGTCGTCGACCGGGTGACGAATGGGAAGGGAGCGATGCCGCCGTTCGAAGGGCAGCTCTCGGAGACGCAGATCCAGGACGTCGCCGCGTACGTCTCGTCGGTCGCCGGAACCTCCTGACGACGGTCGACGGGCGAGGCCCGGGCCACGCCCGGACGAGTTCGTGGTGAAAGAGGCCCGCGGGCCTCTTTCACCGGGACGGAGAGGGCGGGATTTGAACCCGCGACGCAGCTTTCACCACGTACGCGATTTCCAGTCGCGCTCCTTAGACCACTCGGACACCTCTCCCGAGGCGCAACCTTAGCGCTCGGCCCTCGCGAGACCCGCTGCGGTTAGCGTGCCGCCATGCCGTCGTCGCAGATTCCGGAGCCGCTCTCCACGGGGGCCGAGATCCGATCCTCGGGCCCCGCTGCGCCCTTCGCCGTCGTCTGCGCGAACGGCGGGCGGGCGGCGGAGCTCCCCGGGACGTGGAGCGCCTCGATCGAGTGGCTCGTCGGTCGTCTCGCCCGGCGCCTTCCCGGGGCTCGCTTCGTCGAGTTGCGGTACCGGGTCAGGTCGTGGAAGCGGCTCGACCTCTGCGTCGAGGACGCGGTCGCCGCCATTGACGCAGCAGGCGCCGAGCGGACGCTGCTGATGGGCTTCTCGATGGGCGGGGCGGTGGCGGTGCGTGCAGCGTCGCACCGGTCCGTCGTGGGCGTCCTCGGCCTCGCGCCGTGGCTGCCGGACGGGCTCGACGTCGCTCCGCTCCGCGGGCGCCGGCTCGACGTTCTCCACGGGGCCCTCGACCGCTGGCTGCCCGGGATCCCCGGCGTCAGCCCGGCGCTCTCCCGCCGCGGCTTCGATCGGGCGCGCCGACTCGGCGTCGACGGGTCGTACACCCTGATCCCCGCGGCGGTGCACGCAATTGCGCTGCGCGCCCCAGGCGGCGGCCTCGTACCCCTTCCTCGCGCGTCGCGCTGGGCGGAGCTGGCGGCCGCCAGCATCGCGGCGGTCAGAGACGCAGGTCCGTAGCGAACGCCGGTCGCTCAGCGCAGAAAGGCACGGACGTCGTCGAAGCGCCCAGCGGCGAGGTCCTCGTTCCGGAGCCAGACGAACAGCCGGGCAGCGTCCTCGAAGAGCGCCCCGAACGCCTCGTCGCTCGAGAGCTGGAGCAGCAGCGTCCACGGGGCGGCGTCGTGGGCGTGCTCCTCGTCCAGCACGTGGGCATGGGGCTCTTCCTCGAGGTTCACTCCTCGTGAGACGAGGTCGGCGTCCAGCTCCATGTCCGCTGCGTACGTGTCGGGATGGCCGAGCAGACGGTGCAGCGCCTCCTGCTCCGCCGTCCGCTCGTCGAGCTCGACGCCCTGCGACGACGCAAGCCGCTCGCGCAGCTCGGTCCAGTCCTCGAGCTCCGACAGGTCGAGCGGAAACGAGGGCTCGGCGGGAAGCGTGAGCTCGCCCGAGGCGGCAAGCCGCAGGCGCGAGACGTCGTCCGGGTCGTCGTCGACGGCGTCGTCGACGTGGACGACGCGGCACGCGCCGGCGTGCGCCGGACGGAGGCCGGACGGTGAGCGATCGAGCGCGAAGAAGACGAGGAGCGCGCCCCGCGGAGGCAACGGGCTCGGAGGGAGCTCCTCGAGGGCGATCCGCGCGAGGAAGTCGAGCTCCACGCCCTCCCATGCCGGCCATATGAACGGCTCACCGACTCCGGGCGCGCCACCGAGCCACGAGCGACCCGTGCTCCCGGGCGTCAGCCGAAAGCTCGTGCGCGCCAGGGCCGCGGCCTCGTCCGCCCACTCCGCGCGGCCGAGCTCCACACAGAGGCTCCGCACCTCGTCCACGGCTGCGAGGCGTTGCGTTGGCGCGGCAGGCCGCGGCGGGAGCGCCGCGGCGCCGCCCTCGTCCGGAGCCGACCTGCGGATCGCCTCGTCCGCGCCGCGGCGCAGCGTCTCGACCTCCTCGACGGCGCGCGTCGCGCCGCGGAGGAGCTCACGAAAGAACGACCTCCTGTCGTGACCGCCTGCGGTCACCACCCGCCGACCCAGCCCGAGAGGAGCCCGTACGGCTCCGTCTCCTCGGGCTCGCCGGGGCGCGCCCTCAGGAAGTCGAAATCGCAACCTTCGTCCGCCTGGAGGACGTGCTCGAGGAACATGGCACCGTAGCCCCGGCGGTACCGAGGCTCGACCGGCCCGAGCTCGGCGAGCCGCGTCGCGAGCTCGGCGGCGGGCACGTCGACGTCGAGGCGTCCCCCGTCGACGTCCAGCTCGATCGCGTCACCGTCCCGTAGCGCCCGGAGTGGGCCTCCGGCGGCAGACTCGGGTGCGACGTGGAGGACGACGGTGCCGAACGCCGTGCCGCTCATCCGTGCGTCGGAGACGCGCACCATGTCGGTGACGCCGGCCGCGAGCAGCTTGCTCGGAATCGGGATCTGGCCCCACTCCGGCATCCCGGGACCGCCCTTCGGGCCGCTGCCGCGGAGCACGAGCACCGTGTCCGGCGACACGTCGAGCGCAGGGTCGTCGATGCGGGCAGCGACGTCGTGGACATCGTCGAAGACGAGCGCCGGCCCGCGGTGTCGCAGGAGGTGCGGCGACGCGGCGCTCCGCTTGACGAGCGCGCCGGAAGGCGCGAGGCTGCCGCGCACGACCGAGATCGCGCCCGTCGGCCCGAGCGGCCGGTCGAGCGAGCCGACGACGTCCGGGTCGACGACCCGCGCCTTCGCGTATCCGTCGGCGAGCGACGCACCCGTCACGGTGAGCGCGGCGGTGTGGAGGAGCGGCTCGAGCTCCCTGAGCACCGCCGGGACGCCGCCGGCACGATGCAGCTGCTCGACGAGGTGCTCTCCCGACGGTCGGACGTTGACCAGCAGCGGCGTGCGCGACGAGACCTCCTGGAATCGGTCGAGCGTCAAGGGCACGCCCACGCGCCCGGCGAGCGCGACGAGGTGGACGACGGCATTCGTCCCACCGCCGAGCGCCGCGAGCAGCACCATCGCGTTGTCGAACGCCTCGGCCGTGAGGATCTGCGCGGGGGAGAGGCCCTCGAGCGCGAGCTCGACCGCACGGCGGCCCGTCGCCTCCGCGGCCCGGATCCGGGCGGCGTCGACGGCGGGGATCGTCGCCGTTCCAGGCAGCGACATCCCGAGCGCTTCGACGAGGGCTGCCATCGTCGAGGCGGTGCCCATCTCGTTGCACGTGCCGTAGCTCGGGGTCGCCGCGGCCTCGAGCTCCGCGAACTCCTCGGCGCTCATCCTCCCCGCGCGAAGCTCGTCGGCGTAGTGCCACAGGTCGGTTCCCGCCCCGAGCTGCCGGCCGTGGAACCACGCGGGCTCGGACGGCCCCCCGACGATCATGATCGCGGGCACGCCGGCGCTGGCCGCGCCCATCAGCTGGGCGGGCACGGTCTTGTCGCACCCGCCGAGCAGGACGACGGCGTCGAGGGGGTACGACCGGATCGATTCCTCGACGTCCATCGACATGAGGTTCCGATAGAGCATCGCCGTCGGTTTCATCAGGTTCTCGCCGAGCGCGATCGTCGGGAACTCGAGGGGAAGGCCGCCGGCGAGGAGCACGCCGCGCTTCACCGCCTCGGCCAGTGAGCGGAAGTGGAGGTTGCAGTTGACGAGCTCGGACCACGAGTTGCAGATGCCGACGACCGGCCGCCCTGCGAGCGCGCTGCGTGAGATTCCCTCCGCATGGAGAGAGGCGCGGTGGATGAACCCCGCGAGGTCGGCGCCGCCGAACCAGCGCGCGCTCCGGAGCTCGGTCATCGGCGCAGCACCTCGCCCGCGCGCGCGCCCGTGAGCCGGCCCTCGCGGAGCGTGGGGACGCCGTTGACGAGGACGTCGCGCACGCCCGTCGCAACGCGATTCGGCTCGAACGTCGTGCCGTGCTCCTCGAACCCGTCCGGGTCGAGCACGACGACGTCCGCGCGGGCGCCCGGCCGCAGCACGCCGCGGTCCGCGAGCCCGATGCGCTCGGCAGGAGCGCCCGTCAGGCGGTGGATCGCCGCGACCGGGTCGAGGAGTCGCTCGTCGCGCACCATGAACCGCCAGAACCATGCAGCCCACGTGTACGCCCCGTGGAACGAGGATGCCCCGAGAGGCCCGTCCGGCGCGAGCGTCGTCGCGTCCGAGCCGGGCACGCACAGCGGGTGTGCGAAGGCCTCGCGCTGCTGCTGCTCGGTGTACGCGTGGATGATGACCAGCAGGTGATGGAGCTCGTCGAGGCCGTCGAGGAGCAGATCGTAGACGGTGTCCAGCGGTGCCTGCGAGCGGTCGTCCGCGATCGACTGGAGGTCCTGCCTCGCATGCTCGGGCCAGACGTCGTTGTCCAGCAAGACGATACGTGACCAGTCGCCGCCGGCGCTCAGGATCGAGCGATGGTCGCGCATCGCATCCCGCTGGGCCGGATCGCGCAGGATCCCGGCGAGCGCTTCACGGTCGGCCCCGAGCGCCCACGGCGGGAGTGCGGTGTAGAGGTTCGTGAGGCCGAAGGTGCGGGTGTGCATGTCGAACGCGACGTCCTGCCCGCGAGCTCGTGCCTCGTCGACGAGCTCGATGCACCGGCGGCTGTCGTCGAGCCCGTTCCGCGGCACGAGGTGCGACACCTGCAGCCGGACGTCCGCCCGGTCGCCCGTCCGCAGCGCTTCGGCGACCGCGCCCACCGCCCCGGCGTCGCGTCGGCGCGTGTGCGTCGCGTAGAACGGGGCGAGCCCTGCAAGTGCGGTGACCTCCTGCTCGGGCGCGCCCTGTTCCGGCGGGTACTCGAGGCCCGTCGAGTATCCCCAGGCGCCCTCGTCGAGCGACTCGCGAAGCAGGTTCTGCATCTCCGCGAGCTCCTGCTCGCCGGCCGCCCGGTCGACGAGGCCGAGCACCGAGAGCCGCAGCTGGCCATTCGGCACCAGGCTCAACACGTTGACTGCCGGTCGCGCCCTCTCGAGAGCGTCGAAGTACTCCCCTGCGGAGCTCCAGGACACCGGGACGTCGTCGGCGTAGCCGTAGATCGCGCGCCGCGCGAGGCCGGCGTCCCTGATCGGAAAGCAGCCGAAGCCGCAGTTGCCGACGACCTCGGTCGTGACGCCCTGGTGGATCGCGCTCACGGCGCGCGGGTCGACGAGCAACGTGTAGTCGGAATGGCTGTGGAGGTCGACGAAGCCGGGCGCGACCATCAGTCCCTCGGCGTCGATCGTCTCGGCCTCCGCGTCGAAGTCGCCGATCTCGGCGACGCGTCCCTCCACGACCAGGAGATCGGCACGTCGGCCGGGACAGCCCGTGCCGTCGACGACCGTCCCACCCCGGATGGCGACCCTCACGAGGCGACCGACTCGATCGTGACGTACGCGCCGTCGCGGAGGAACCGCTCGTTGGCCCGTCCCACGGCCTCCTCGTCGATCCGGAAGCCGTGCCCGGGGCCGTCGGGCAGGCGGTACTTGCCCGCGGGGGTGGCAACGTCCACGTCCGACGTCAGCCGCTCGGCGAGCAGCTGGTGCATCACCTGGTTCCCCGAGGTCAGGTTCGGGATCGTCGCGGTGACCTGCGCGTGCGCGAGGAAGCTGATCTCGCTCTGGACGAAGCCGTGGAGGTTGACGTCGAGCCCGTGCGCCTCGCAGAGCGACGCCTGTTGCCGGAAGGGGAGGAGACCGCCCGCGTCGTGCGGGCCCTGCACGACGACGTCCGCTGCATCGGCGTCGAGCACGCGCTCGAGCTGCGGCGTCGTGTACACGGCCTGGTCTGCGGCGATCCTGACGGCCACCGCCTCGCGGACCCGGGCGAGCCCGGCGACGTCCCAGTGCGGGACGGGCTGCTCGACCCAGTCGAGGTCGTGGACCGCGAGTCGTCCGATCCGCTCGATCGCCGCCTGTGCGTCCCACGCCTCGTTCGGGTCGACCCGGAGCGTGGTTGCCGGGCCGATCGCCTCGCGCACCGCGGCGACCACCGCGTCGTCGTCCCGCGGCCTGCCGATCTTGAGGTAGATCACCTCGTGGTCGGCGAGCTCCCGGGCCGCAGCCGCGAGCGTCGGCGCATCGTCGCCCTGGGGGAAGCCGAAGAAGTCCAGCTCCTCGTGCACCGCGCCGCCGAAGAGGGCATGCGTCGGCACGTCGAGCGTCCGGCCGAGCGCGTCCCAGCACGCCGACTCGATCCCGGAGACGACGAACTGGGTGAACTGGGGCGTCGTCTTCCAGCGACCGCGCGTCCAGATCTCGGCGAGGATGGACTCGACGTCGTCGACGCGCCGGCCGACGACCTGCCGCGAGACTGCCGTACCGAACTCGGCCGTTGCGAGCGGCACCTCGCAGACGGACTCGCCCCACCCGACGACGCCGTCCTCCGTGTGGACGGCGAAGAGGACGAGGTTGGCCCCGACCTGCGCGCCGCCCGCCCAGTGGAACTCCTCCGCGAGCGGGACGGCGATGGGGACGGCGTCGACTCGCGTGATCCTCATGCCGTCACCTTCCCCTCGAGGACGTCTCGCTCGTGTGCGACGGGGTCGCGCTCCGCCGGGTCGCCCCAGCCGCCGCCGCCCGCCATCCGGTGGTGGAACACGTCGCCCGGCTGGAGCGTCGCCACGAACATCGGGGGCATCGGCTCGACGTCGCCGTTCGCGCGCACGATCGTGTTCGACGAGGCCGCGCCGGGGCGACCGCCGGCGAGACCGTACGGACGGTGCCGCTGCCGGTCGGACCGCACGTGGAGCACCGTGTCGCGGGCCACGCAGCGCCAGGAGCGCTCGATCGCCAGGCCGCCACGGTGGCGGCCTGCTCCCCCGGAGTCCGGAACGAGCCCGTACTGCTCGACCACGATCGGCCACTCCGACTCGGCGACCTCGACCGGCACGTTCGCGATCGACGCGCAGGGGTTGGCCAGACCGTCGTTGCCGTCCCGGTCGGGCCGGCCGCCCCAGGTGCCGACGACGAGCTCGTTGAAGACGAACGGCCGCCCGTCGACTCGTCCCGTGAACCAGGCGAGGGTCGAGCCGCCGTCGCCGGCCGCGGGAATCCGATCGGGGACGATCTGCGCGAGCGCGCCGTTGACGACGTCCGAGACGCGATAGCCCGCAACGCCCCGCATCGACGAGGCGTTCGGCATCGTGACGTGGAGGACCGTACCGGGCTTGGTCACGACGGTGATCGGCCGCAGCGCGCCGCCCGTGCGCGGGATGTCGACCCACGACGCGGCCATGACGCAGTGGTAGACGGCCGCCTCGACGAACGAGGGTGTGCAGTTCAGCGAGCCGCGCACCATCGGCGCCGACTCGGAGAAGTCCGCCACCAACTCGTCACCCGTCACGGTGATGCGTACCGCGATGGGGACGTCGCAGACGTCGATCCCGTCGGAGCCGATGTAGTCGACGTAGTCCGCGACCGCGTCCGGCCAGCGGCGGAGCTCGGCGCGGAGCAGCGCCTCCGTGTGATCGAGGAGCCCGTCGAACAACGTGTCGAGCCCGCCGTAGCGGGCGGCGAGCTCCTGCAGGCCGCGGTCGCCGATCGTGCAGGCGGCGACCTGGGCCCCGAGGTCGCCGAGCAGCTCGTGCGGAAGGCGGACGTTCGCGCGCATGATCTCGTACAGCGCCTCGACCGGCTCTCCGCGGTCGACGAGCTTCAGCCACGGAAGGCGAAGCCCCTCCTGGAAGACCTCGGTGTTGTCGCATGCGATGGTCCCGGGCACGCGGCCGCCGACGTCCCCGTGGTGGGCCACGGTCACGGCGAAGCCGAGGAGGCGCCCGTCCGCGAACGACGGCTTCACGACGAAGAGGTCCGGCGTGTGACTCGCGCCGTCGAACGGGTCGTTGACCACGTACACGTCCCCGGGCGCGAGCGAGTCTCCGTGCTTCTCCAGCAGTGTCCGCATCGCATTCGGGATCGAGCCGAGCTGGAGCGGGATCGTCACGGCCTGGGCGACCGTCTCGCCGGACGGGCTGCAGAGCGCGGCCGAGAAGTCCATCGCGTCACGCACCACGGCGGAGTGCGCGGTGCGGAAGACGGCCGTCGCCATCTCGTCCGCCAGCGTCGCGAGCGCGTTGCCGACGAGGCGTACCGCGATCTCGTCCTCGTGACGCGTCGTGCTCGCCGCGGCTTCCACGTGGTCGAGGACGAGCGCTCCCGAGGCCTCGTCGAGACGGGCCAGCCAGCCGACCGGTACGACGATCGTCGTGTCGTACTCGTCGACGAGGAGCGGGCCGGCGAGCGGCTCGCGCAGGTCGTCGCGGCCGCAGACGCGCGCCGTGACCGGCCCTGCGCCGAAGTCTGCGCGTCGCGTGCCACTGGCCCGCGAGGTCAGGCGAGCGACCGACACACGCGGCCGCGCGGGGCCGAGCGAGACACGACGCAGCGCCCGGACGTCGATCGGCGATCCAGCGTCGAGGCGAGTGCCGTAGAGCCGCTCGTGCTCGAGCTCGAATCGCCGCACCAGATCCGCAACCGAGGACGCGTCGATCTCACCCGGGAGCTCGAGGGTCACGCTCCAGCTCTGACCGCGGTAGCGCACGTCCGCGCTCCGTCGCCAGTCGCCGTCGTCGACGCTCATCTCCTCGTCGAGCGCGCGGAGCAGAGCGAGGTCCGGGGCGCGGGCGTCGACGCGGCAGAAGCGGACGTCATGGCGCTCGCGGCGCGCGGAGAGCAGCCCGACCGCCGAGAAGAGGCCGGCCAGCGGCGGCACGACCACCGTGCGCGCACGAAGCTCGGACGCCAGCGCCGCGGCATGGACGGGCCCCGAGCCACCGTACGCGACGAGCACGAAGTCCGCCGGGTCGCGGCCCTTCTCGGTCGAGACGGCGCGGAGGGCGCGCATCATCGTGGCATTCGCGAGGTCGTGGACCGCACGAGCGGAGACGCCGAGTCGGGCGAGCGCCGACTCCGCGAGCGCCCGGGACAGCTCGAGCGCGCCGTCTCCGATCCGCCCCTCCGGCACGAGGCCGAGCGCCACGTTCGCATCGGTCACCGTGGGCTCACGGCCTCCGAGGCCGTAGCACGCGGGCCCCGGCTCGGCACCGGCGCTGCGCGGTCCCACGCCGACGGCGCCCGCCTCGTCGCGCCAGGCGATCGAGCCGCCGCCGGCGCCGACCTCGGCGATGTCGATCGTCGGGACACGGATCAGCTCCCCGGAGCCTCGCAGCAGCCGCGAGCCCACCGAGAGCGACGCGCCGACCTCGTACTCCTGCGTCAGCGACACGCGGCCGCCCTCGATCAGCGACGCCTTGGCGGTCGTCCCACCCATGTCGAAGGCGATCGCGTTGTCGTATCCGAGCTCCCGCACGAGCGCGAGCGTCGCCACGACGCCGGCTGCAGGGCCCGACTCGAGCGCGTAGACGGGACGCTCGGATGCCTCCGCCGCCGACATGCTGCCGCCGGACGACTGCATGATCGAGACGTCCGCGTCACCCAGGCCGGCGCCCAGCCTGCGGAGGTACGTCCCCATCAGGGGACGGACGTAGGCGTTCACGGCAGTCGTGGCGGTGCGCTCGTACTCCTGCTGCTCGCGCAGGATCTCCGACGACAGCGAGACCGGGACGTCCGGCAGCTCCGCGCGCAGGATCTCGCCGAGCCGCCGCTCGTGGCCGGGATAGAGGTGCGCGTGAAGGAGGCAGACCGCCACCGACTCCACCTCCGCGTCGCGGAGCCGTCCTGCGAGCTCGCGGGCGTCCCGCTCGTCGAGTCGGCGCTCGACCGTGCCGTCGGCGAGGACCCGCTCGTCGACCTCCAGCCGGAGCCGCCGCTCGACGAGCGTCGGTGGCTTCGTCCAGAACGAGTCGTAGAGATGCGGCATCCGCATGCGCCGGAGCTCGAGCACGTCTCGGAAGCCGGCCGTCGTCACGAGCGCCGTGCGCGCCCCGCGACGCTCGAGCACGGCGTTCGTCGCGACCGTCGTGCCGTGGACGACCTCACGGGCGCCGCCGAGCGACGCGACGGCGTCGACGACCGCGCGGTCGTACGCCGGCGGTGTCGAGAGCACCTTCGCGAGCCGGACGCTTCCGTCGTCATCGACGGCGACGACGTCCGTGAACGTCCCGCCGACGTCGGCGCCGACCCGCGTCACCCGTGCTCCGAAGGCAGCTCGTCCCAGATCAGGTCGACGGCCCACCGCATCGACTCGTGGATGACGCGCTCGGCGGACGTCGGGTCGCCCGCCTTGCAGGCCTCGAAGAAACGACGGTAGTTCCGGACGGAGCCGCGGAAGCGGTCCTTCGTCGAGAGGACGATTCGGTTGTAGCGCTCCGAGCGCCAGAAGAGGCGCTCGACCTCCGCCACGAGGCGCGTGCGGCCCGAGGCCTCGTAACAGGCGGCGTGGAACGTCCAGCGCGCGCGGAGGTATCCGTCGACGTCCGCGGCCTTCCCGAGCCGCTCGAGCTCGCGCAGCCCGAGCCGCATCCGCTCGAGCTCTGCGGGGCCGACCGCGGCCGCGCCGAGCCGGGCGGCGAGCCCTTCGAGCCCGAGGCGCGCGGCGGAGATCTCCTCGAAGTCCTCACGTGTCAGCCTGCTCACCGACGCACGCCCGTTCTCGCCGATCTCGACGAGGCCGACGCGCTCGAGCTCGACGAGCCCGAGCCGGACGGGTGTCTGCGAGACGCCCAGCCGCTCGGCGAGCTCTCGCTGCACGAGTGGGGTCCCTTCCGGCAGCCGGCCGGTGACGATCAGGTCGCGCAGCGTCTCCGCGACACGGTCCTCGACCGACTCACGCGCGATGGGCGCCACCGACTTGAGGACGTCGGTCATCTCGGTGTATGGTCGCCGCACGCGATTTGAAATTTCATATCGCAACCGTACAACGGATGACGGCCATCGACAACACAGCGCGCATCGGCGTCGACGTCGGCGGGACGTTCACCGACGTGATCCTCCGGCGCCCGGACGGCACGGCGGCGATCCGCAAGGTCCTCTCGACGCCGCCGCACTACGATGCGGCCGTCGTCGAGGCGAGTGCGGCCCTCGCAGACGGGTGCGCGGTCGGCGGCGTCGTCCACGGCACGACCGTCGCGACGAACGCCGTCCTCGAGCAGCGTGGGGCGCTGACCGCCCTCGTCACGACCGAGGGCTTCCGGGACGTGCTCGAGCTGCGGAGGCTCCGCATCCCGCGGATGTACGAGCCGTTCTGGCGCAAACCGGCACCGCTCGTGCCACGCCGTCTCCGCTTCGAGATCGGCGAGCGAATGGCGGCCGACGGGACGGTGCTGCGGCCGCTCGACGAGTCGGAGGCACACGACGTCGCGGCGAGGCTGCGCGCTGCCGGCGTCGAGTCGGTCGCGGTCTGCCTGCTGCACTCGTACATCTATCCCGAGCACGAGGAGCGGCTCGGCGAGATCCTCCGCACGGAGCTCCCCGGCGTCACGGTGTCGCTCTCGTCGGAGATCCTCCGCGAGCAGCGCGAATACGAGCGAACCGCGACGACCGTGGTGAACGCCTACGTCAGGCCGCTGATGGAGCGCTACGTGGGTGCCATCCGAACCGGCCTCGATGCGTCCGGGATCGACGCGCCGCTGACGCTGATGCAGTCGTCGGGCGGGGTGATGACGGCGGACGACGCGAAGGCGCGCCCCGTGCTCGCGCTGGAGTCCGGCCCGGCGGCCGGTGTCGTTGCCGCGCTCGAGGTCGCGCGACGGCTCGGGTACGAGAACGCGATCGCCTTCGACATGGGCGGAACGACGGCGAAGGCGTCGTTGATCGAGCGCGGCGCGGTCTCCCGCGGACGGGAGTACGAGGTCGGAGGCTCGCTGTCGGCGGGCTCGCGGCTGATGCGCGGGTCCGGCGAGCTGCTTCGCATCCCGACGATCGACATCGCGGAGGTCGGTGCCGGCGGCGGCTCGATCGCGTGGCGCGACACGGCCGGCGGGCTCCAGGTCGGTCCGCGCTCCGCCGGCGCCGACCCCGGGCCGGCCTGCTACGGGAGGGGTGGGGTGCAGCCGACGGTGACCGACGCGAACGTCTACCTCGGGCTCGTGCCCGAGGGGCCACTCGCAGACGGCGAGATCGTCGTGGAGCGGGCTCTCGCCGCCGAGGCGCTCGTGCCGCTCGCCGGCGAGCTCGGCCTGTCCGCGGCGGAGCTGGCCTCCGGCGTCCATGCGATCGCGAACGCGCGGATGATGCGCGCGCTGCGCTCGGTCTCGTCGGAGAAAGGCCGTGACCCACGCGACTTCGCGCTGATCGCGTACGGCGGCGCGGGTCCCGTGCACGCAACGGGTCTCGCCGAGGAGCTCGGCTGCCGGACGGTGCTCGTCCCGCCCCTCGCCGGCCTCTTCAGCGCGATGGGCCTCCTTCACGCGCGGCCGGAGTTCCACAGGGTGCGAGCGGTTCACCTCGACGCGCGGTCGCTCGACCCGTCGGAGCTCGACGCGACCTTCGCCGAGCTCGCCGATGGTCTCGACGGCGTCGAGCTGGTGCGAACGGCAGAGCTCCGCTACGACGGGCAGACGTGGGAGATCGAGGTCGAGGCCGGTGATCCCGTCGACCGCGATGCGCTGATCGACGCGTTCGAGGACGAGCACGAGCGGCTGTACGGCGTGCGGGGCGAGCCCGGGGCGCCGATCGACATCCGGGCACTACGGGTCGCCGCCCTCGGGCCCGCCCGCTCGCTCGAGCGCCTGAGCCTCGGCGACGGGTTCGTCCCGGCGTCGCACGCGCGCTCGCGCGCGACCGTGCTCGGCGACCTCCCCGTGCGTTCGCGCGCCTCGATCGGCGAGACGCCGGAGCCCGGGCCGCTGCTCGTCGACGAGTACGACACGACCGTCGTCGTCCGGCCGGGCTGGTCGGCACGGCGCGAGGCGGCGACGGAAACGCTCGTCCTGGAGCGCCCGTGAGCGTCCGCACGTTCGACCCCGTGACGCAGGAGATCGTCGGGAACGCTCTGGCTTCGATCGCCGACGAGATGGCGACCACGATCTTCCGCACCGCGCACTCGACCGTGGTTCGGGACGGGATGGACTTCTCCGCGGCGCTGTGCGACCCCGTCGGTGAGACCGTCGCGCAGGCGGTGACGGTGCCGTTCCACCTCGGCTCGGTCCCCCACGCGATGGAGACGCTCCTGGCGAAGTGGGGCGACCGCATGGGCCCTGGCGACGTGTTCGTGATGAACGACCCGTTCGACGGCGGTATCCACCTGCAGGACATCTTCGTCTTCCGCCCGATCTACCTCGACGAGACGCTGATCGGCTTCGCGACGACGACGGCGCACCACGGCGATGTCGGCGGTCGGCTACCCGGCTCGGCGGCATGCGACAACACGGAGATCTTCCAGGAGGGCATCCGGTTGCCGTGGCTCAAGCTCTACGACGCCGGGGAGCCGGTCGGGACCGTGTTCGAGGTGATCCGCGCCAACGTCCGGATCCCGCGGATGACGCTCGGGGATCTCGCGGCGCAGGTCGCGGCGACCACGGTGGCCGAGCGCGAGCTCCGTCGGCTCGCCGTCCGGTACGGCGCGGAGCGGCTTGCGACGCTGATGACGGGTCTCGTCGAGCACACCGAGGCCCTCGTGCGGCAGGAGATCGCGACCTGGCCCGACGGCACGGCGACGTTCACCGACCACCTCGATTCCGATGGGCTCGAGCGCCGCGACGTTCCGATCACCGCGACGGTGACGATCGAGGGCGACGAGATCACCGTCGACCTCACCGAGTCGGCGCCGATGGTCGCCGGCGCGCTGAACTCCACCCGCTCGTTCGTGCAGGCGTGCGTCTACCAGGCGGTGCGCTCGGCGCTCGAGGTCGAGGTGCCGAACACGTCGGGCGCGTTCAGGCCGATCACGGTGCTGACGAAGCCGGGCACGATCGCGCACGTCGTTATGCCCGGGGCGTCCTCGATGCGCGGCGTCACGGGGTTCCGCGCGCTCGACGCCGTGAACGGCGCGCTCGCGCAGCTCGTCCCCGCTCGCGTGCCGGCCGCCGGCGAGGGCGGGAACACGCTCGCCGTCTTCGGCGCCGACCGCCCGGACGGCTCCCGCTTCGTGTTCTACGAGCTCGTCGTCGGCACTTGGGGCGGAACGCCTCGCGACGACGGCAACGACGGGCTCACGAACCCCGCGAGCCTCGCGGCGAACATCCCGGTCGAGGTCGCCGAATCGGAGTTCCCGATCCGGATCGAGCGCTACGGCCTCGTCCCGGGCTCGGGCGGCGAGGGACGGCACCGAGGCGGTCTCGCGGTCGAGCGCGTCTGGCGCTGCCTGACACCGGACACGTCGCTTATCGTGCGCTCGGACCGCTCGGCCCACCCGCCGTACGGCCTCCACGGCGGTCGTCCCGGTGCCCTCTCGTCGAACCTCCTGATCCGCGCGGACGGCACGGAAGAGGTGCTCCCCTCGATGTTCTCGACGACGATCCAGGCCGGAGACGTCTTCGTCCACCGCACGGCGGGCGGCGGCGGTTGGGGGGAGCCGGCGGAGCGCGATCCCGCGAAGGTGGCCGCGGACCGCGCCGACGGGAAGGTCCCGTGAACGACCCGATCACGTTCGAGGTGATCCGCAACGCGCTCGTGGCGGCGACGGACGAGATGGCCCTGGCGCTCAAGCGCAGCGCCTACTCGACGAACATCAAGACCCGCTCCGACTTCTCGTGCGCGGTCTTCGACGCCGACCTGCGCGCCGTGGCGCAGGGGTTCAACCAGCCCGTGCACCTCGGGTCGATGGTCGAACAGATTCCGCGGGCGCTCCGGGACTACGGCCCGGAGCGGCTCGGTCCCGGTGACGTGCTCGTCACGAACGAGCCGTTCCCGAGCGGCGTGCACCTGAACGACGTCTCGCTCGTGTCGCCCGTGTGGCACGGCGACGAGCCGATCGGGTACGTGGCGAACCTCGCGCACCATGTCGACGTGGGGGGTGGCGCGCCGGCGTCGATCGGTGCGTTCCGGGAGGTGTTCCAGGAGGGCGTGATCATCCCGCCGGTGCGGCTCGTCGAGGGCGGGCGCATCGTCGACGACGTGTTCCGCCTGCTGCTCGCGCAGATCCGGTCGAAGCGCGAGACGGCCGGGGACTTCCGTGCCCAGATCGCGGCAAACGTGACCGGGACGCGGCGGCTCCAGGCCGTCGCGGAGCGGCACGGGCGGGGCGCGCTGCGGGAGGCGATGGCCGAGCTGCTCGACTACACCGAGCGCCGGACCCGCGCGGAGCTCGAGCTGCTGCCCTCCGGCGTCTACGAGGCGGAGGGGCAGATCGACGAGGACGGCTACACCGACGAGCCTGTGCGGCTCCGCGCCCGCGTCGCGATCGGGCCGGACGGCGTTCACTTCGACACGACGGGCTCGGACCCGCAGCGCCGCGCGCCGGTCAACTCGACCTACGCCCAGACCTTCTCGGCGTGTGCCTACGCGCTGAAGTGCCTGGTCGATCCCGATCTTCCGGTCAACGACGGCTTCTACCGCCTCGTCTCGCTCCACGCCCCGGCCGGCACCGTGACGAACTGCACCTGGCCCGCGCCGGTCGTCGGCGGCTGGGAGACGAACACGCGGCTCGTCGACGTCGTGTTCCGCGCGCTCCTCCAGGCGCTCCCCGAGCGGCTCCCCGCGGGAACCAAGGCGATGATGTGCCACGCCGGCTTCGGAGGTGTCGACGTGGAGACGGGGGAGTACAGCTGCTTCCTCGAGACGTTCGCCGGCGGCTACGGCGGCCGGTTCGCGAGCGACGGGCCGGACGCGGTGCAGACACACGGCCAGAACACGGAGAACGCGCCCGTGGAGGAGACGGAGCTCAACTACCCGGTGCGAATCGAACGGCTCTCGTTGATCGAGGACTCCGACGGAGCGGGCCGGTTCCGCGGCGGCCTCGGCCTGCGCAAGGACTTCCGCTTCGACCGGCCGACCACGTTCACGGTGCTGGCCGACAGGACCACCAGCGGCCCGTGGGGCGTCGCCGGAGGCGCCGCCGGCAGCCCCGCGGAGTACGTCCTCGTCCGGGGCGGCGTGGAGACACGCCTCGGGGCGAAGACGACGATCGAGCTCGAGCCCGGCGACGTGGTCAGCATCCGAACCTGCGGTGGGGGCGGATACGGCGCGCCGGGCGAGCGCGAGCCGGAGCTCGTCGCCGTGGACGTCCGGGAAGGGAAGGTCGGCGCCGCCCGGGCGCGAGAGGTGTACGCGTGGGAGCCCTAGACCCGGTGACGTTCGAGGTGATCCGCAACGCGCTCGTGGCGGCGACGGACGAGATGGCCCTGGCGCTCAAGCGCAGCGCCTACTCGACGAACATCAAGACCCGCTCCGACTTCTCGTGCGCCTTCTTCGACGCCGAGCTGCGGTCGGTCGCACAGGGCTTCACCCAGCCCGTTCACCTCGGATCGATGGTGGAGCAGGTCCCGAAGGCGGTCCGGGCGTACGGCTCCGAGAAGCTCGGCCCGGGTGACGTGCTGGTGACGAACGACCCGCATCCGAGCGGCGTCCATCTCAACGACGTGTCGCTGATCTCGCCCGTCCACTGCGACGGCGAGCTCCTCGGGTACGTGGCGAATCTCGCGCACCATGTCGACGTGGGGGGTGGCGCGCCGGCGTCGATCGGCGCGTTCCGGGAGGTGTTCCAGGAGGGCGTGATCATCCCGCCGGTGCGGCTCGTCGAGGGCGGGCGCATCGTCGACGACGTGTTCCGCCTGCTGCTGGCGCAGATCCGGTCGACGTACGAGACCGCAGGGGACTTCCGCGCCCAGATCGCGGCGAACGCGACCGGGGTCCGCCGCATCGTGGCCCTCGTCGAGCGCCACGGCCGCGCGACGGTGCGCACGGCGATGGCCGAGCTCCTCGACTACACGGAGCGGCGGGCGCGCGCCGAGCTCGCGCGGCTTCCCCACGGTGTCTACGAGGCCGAGGGCTTCGTGGACACCGACGGCTACACGGACGACCCCGTCAGGCTCTGCGGCCGGGTCGAGATCGGCGCCGAGGGCGTCCGCTTCGACACCACGGGCTCGGATCCGCAGCGCCGTGCGCCGGTCAACTCGACCTACGCCATGACGCTCTCCGCGTGCGCCTACGCGCTCAAGTGCCTGATCGACCCGGACCTGCCGGTCAACGACGGCTTCTACCGCCTCCTCGACGTCGAGGCGCCTGCGGGAACCGTGACGAACTGCACCTGGCCCGCACCGGTCGTCGGCGGGTGGGAGACGCAGACACGTCTCGTCGACGTGCTCTTCCGCGCGTTGCTGCCGGCATTTCCGGAGCGGCTCCCCGCCGGGACGAAGGCGATGATGTGCCAGGCCGGGTTCGGCGCGCTCGACGTCGAGGCGGGCACGTACGTCTGCTTCTACGAGACGTTCGCCGGCGGCTACGGCGGCCGGCTCGCGAGCGACGGGCCGGACGCGGTGCAGACCCACGGCCAGAACACCGAGAACGCGCCGGTGGAGGAGACCGAGCTCAACTACCCGGTGCGGATCGACCGGCTCTCGCTCGTCGAGGACAGCGAGGGGGCCGGTCGCCGGCGCGGTGGGCTGGGGCTGCGCAAGGACTACCGGTTCGACCTGCACACGACCTTCACGATCCTCGCCGACCGCGACCGAAGCGGCCCGTGGGGCGTCGACGGCGGCAGCGACGGTCGACGCGCCGAGTACGTCCACGTCCGCGACGGCGTCGAGACGCGGCTGTCGTCGAAGACGACGCTCGATCTCGTGCCGGGCGACGTGATCAGCATCCGGACGTGCGGCGGTGGCGGATACGGGCCGGCGGCGGCGCGGGAGCCCGAGCTCGTCCTCCGCGACGTGCTCGAGGGGAAGGTCAGCCGGGAGCGCGCCCGCGACGTCTACGGCGTCGCGATCGCCGACGGGTGCGTCGACCACGTCGCGACGGAGGCACTCCGCGCATGAGCGGGAGCATGCGTGTCGCGATCGACATCGGCGGGACGTTCACCGACGCGACGCTCGTCGACGAGGAGAGCGGCATCGCGACGATTGCGAAGGTGCTGACGACGCCGGCCGATCCCTCGGAGGGCTTCATGCGCGCGTTCGAGCGGGCCCTCGGAGAGCGCGACGCCGCGCGTGTCGGCTCCGTCGTCCACGCGACGACCGTCGCGACGAACGCAATCATCGAGGGCAAGATTGCGCGGAGCGGGTTCGTCACGACGGAGGGCTTTCGCGACCTCCTCGAGATCGCGCGTCAGGTGCGGCCGACGCTCTACGACACGCAGTTCACGAAGACGCCGCCGCTCGTCCCGCGCGACCGTGCGGTGGCGGTGCGCGAGCGCCTGGGGCCGGCGGGAGAGGTGCTCGTGGAGCTCGACGACGAGTCGGTTCGCGAGGCCGCGGCCGTGCTCGCTCGCGAGCGGGTCGAGTCCGTCGCCGTCTGCCTGCTCCACTCCTACGTCAACCCGGAGCACGAGCGCCGGATCGGCGAGATCCTCGCCGAGGAGCTCCCGGGCGTGCCGGTCTCGCTCTCCTCCGACGTCGCCCCGGAGTTCCGCGAGTACCTACGCGCGTCCACGACCGTGATCAACGCAGTCGTGCGTCCCGTCGTCGAGCGCTACCTCGGCCGGATCGAGGCCCGCCTCGCCGACGCCGGGGTGACGGCGACGCTTCTCGTGATGCAGTCGAGCGGCGGCGTCTTCGGCTCCGCGGCGGCCGCCCGGAAGCCGGTCTTCATGGTCGAGTCCGGCCCGGCCGCCGGCGTCATCGCGTCGGCCCACCTCGGCGCGACGGTCGGGATCCCGGACATCCTCTCGTTCGACATGGGCGGGACGACCGCGAAGGTCGGGCTCGTCCAGGACGGCGAGCCGTCGGTGACCAAGGACTACAACGTCGGCGGTCACGCGGGAGCGGGGATCGGGCGCATGTCGCTCTCGGGCTACCCGGTGCGGACGCCCGTCGTCGACCTCGTCGAGATCGGGGCGGGAGGCGGCTCGATCGCGTGGGTCGACTCGGGTGGGCTGCTCCGCGTCGGGCCGCAGAGCGCGGGCGCCGACCCGGGGCCGGTCTGCTACGGACGAGGCGGTACGGAGCCCACGGTCACCGATGCCAACGTCGTCCTCGGGCGGCTCAACCCGGCCTTTTTCCTCGGGGGCGAGATGGGCCTCGACGTCGACGCCGCGCGTGCCGCGATCGAGGAGCGGCTGGCGACGCCGCTCCGTCTCACGGTCACCGAGGCCGCCTACGGGATCGTCGAGATCGCGAACGCGGCAATGGTGAACGCACTCCACCTGATCTCCGTCCAGCGTGGCTACGACCCGCGGGACTTCGTGCTCGTCGCCTTCGGCGGCGCAGGGCCGGTGCACGCGAACGCGATCGCCCGCGAGGCCGAGATGCCGCGCCTCCTCGTCCCGCCGAGCCCGGGCATCTTCTCGGCGACCGGGCTTCTCACCACCGACCTGAAGCGGGACGCGGCGACGACGGTGATGCGCCGCGCGGACAAGGTCTCAGCCGCGGAGCTCGACGTGGTGTTCGAGGAGCTCGAGCGTGACGGGGCGGAGGAGCTCACCGCCGAGGGGCTGCCCCGCGACAGGGTGGAGTTCGTCCGCGCGCTCGACATGCGCTACGTGGGGCAGAGCTACGAGCTCGCCGTTCCCGCCGGCGACGAGCTGATCGAGCGCTTTCACGCGCACCATGAGCGCGTCTACGGCTTTGCCGCGCCGACGGAGCCGGTCGAGATCGTCAGCGTCCGCCTGACGAGCGTCGGCCGGATCGCGAAGCCGCCCGCCCGGACGCTCGCCCGTGGTGCCGCGCCGGAGGCCAAGGAGACGCGCCCGGTGTACTTCGCCGAGGCCGACGGATTCGTCGACTGCCCGATCTACGGCCGCGAGGCGCTTCCCGCCGGAGCAACGCTCTCCGGCCCCGTCGTCGTCGAGGAGCTCGACTCGACGACCGTGGTCCACCCGGGCTACAGGGTGCGCGCGGACGAGAACGCAAACCTGATCGTCGAGAGGGGCAAGACGTGACGCACGGGATCGTCTTGGCGAAGAACGTCCGGCTGCGGACGCGGGACGGGATCGAGCTCGCGACCGACGTCTACCGGCCGGCGCGGGACGGGGACTGGGCCGAGGGGCGGTTCCCGACGATCCTCTGCCGGACCCCGTACGACCGCACCGACAAGCGGTACACGGAGATCGCCGACTTCTTCGTCCCACGCGGCTGCGTGGTCTGCCTCCAGGACCTGCGCGACCGCTACGGGAGCGAGGGGACGGGCGACTACCAGCACACTGTCACGCCGCAGCAGGGCGAGGACGGCTACGACACGATCGAGTGGATCGCCGCGCAGCCGTGGTCGAACGGCCGCGTCGGCATGGTCGGCTCGTCGTACGCGGGCATCACGCAGGTGCGGGCGGCGCTCGAGCGCCCGCCGCACCTTGCCGCGATCTGGCCCGACGTCGTCCCGACCAACTCGTTCCAGCACCAGTCGCGCGAGGGCGGTGCGATGCAGCTCCACATGTTCTGGGCGCTGTTCATCCATGCGCAGGACGCGCAGGACATCCGGGACGACTGGGACAAGCAGGCCGAGGTCTGGGAGGACTTGAAGAACCTCCGCGACCTCTTCTGGCGCTTCCCGTTTCGCAGGGGAGAGCTCTCGCTCCGCCACACGCCGACGCTCGAGCAGGCGCTCGAGGACTACACGACGCGCGGCACCTACGACGCGTACTGGGCGCAGGACTCGAACGACTTCACGGCGCACTACGCGCAGCACGCGGACGTCCCCGGGACGTTCACGACCGGCTGGTTCGACGGCTTCCCGGACTCCGACACGGAGTACTTCGCGGCCATGGCGGCGAAGAACACCACGCCGCAGCGGCTGATCGTCGGCCCGTGGAGCCACGTGGGGATGCGCGGCGACGCGAGCTGGACCCTCGACGTCGACTTCGGCCCGGAGTCCGTCTGGGGCGTCGAGCGGTACTTCGAGGAGCAGCTGCGGTTCTTCGAGGCGTACCTGCGCGAGGACGGCGAGCCGCTCGACGA
>DATBIQ010000076.1:0-1719 GCA_036556865.1 Gaiella sp. | reverse complement strand
AGCCGTTCGTGCAACGTCTCCGCCGAGGCGTTGACGACCGGGACCTCGACGCCGTACGCCTCCTCCGTGCGTCGCACGGCCTCGTCGTGCAGGAAGGTGATGACGGGCTTGCCGAGCGCCATGCACTCGATGGCGAAGAGGCCGTACCAGCCGGCATTGAGCTGGTCGACGACGATGTCCGCCTCCCGGTAGCGGGCGAGCGCCTCGTCGTGACGGAGCCCCTCGACGATACGCAGGTCGACGTCCAGCCCCTCGCATGCCTCGATCACGTGATCGGTTCCCTTGCGGCGGCGCGACGACGGCGCGTGGACGACGACCGGGCGGCGGCGGCTCGACGCGGCGACGGGCGTGATCGAGGCCAGGTCGATGCCCGGCGGGATCACCGCGGCGTCCGGGACCCAGCGGATCGCGTCGTAGCTGCCCACGAGCTCGGCGTTCGCCTTCGTCCCGTACGCGAGCTCCTCCCGCGTCTTGCCGCGGATGTCCGACCCGAGGTAGTGCATCACCGAGCGCTTCCCGAAGGCGCGCAGGATGGGGAACTGGAGCGACTGCGGCACGAGCGTGAGCCCGAACGTGAAGTGGAAGAGGTCGGTGCGGGGCAGAAGCTCGGCGAGCACCTTCCACTGCGCGAGCTGGCGGCGCACGAGCCCACCGTGGAGCTCGAGCGACCGGTCGGCCTCCGGATGCAGCGTGTACCGGTTGAAGACGACGAGCGACGCGTCGACGCCGCGCCGCCGGAGCGCCTGGACGTTCGTCCACGGCACGCCTGCCGTGTTGACGGGGCAGTGGACGACGCGGAGGGGGCGGCCCCGCGCCGGGCTCACGGGTCCCACTCGAGCTGGTCGAAGTAGCGAAGCGCGGTCCGGCCCGGCCGGACGCGCGCCCGCAGCGCTTCGAGCTCGTCGTCGGAGATCTCGCCCAGGGCGCGCTTGACCCCGAGGTAGGGCAGGTTCAGGTCCTCCTGGTAGACGATCGTCGAGATGCGGGGGTTGATCTCGATCACCTGCTCGCCGACGAGCTGGATGTTGAAGAACCACTCGATCCCGAGCTCGGCGACGATCCGGTCGGCGACCTCCTCGAGGGCCGGAGCGTCGAGCGTGACGAAGTACATCGCGAGGCCCGCCCGCATCGCCTCTCGCGTCTTCGCGTGCCCGAGCACGACCCGGCTGCCGTCCGCGATGCCGTCGAGCGTGCGCTCGCCGCCCGTCGCGAGCTCCATCACGAGCAGGTCTGGGCCGCCTGCGTCGGGAATGAGCTCGACCGCCTCCTCGAGCCGCATCGCGACCGAGCCGGGCCGCTCGTGCAGCAGCTGGTGCGCGCGGTCGACCGTCGGGTCGAGCACCCTGAACCCGCGCGACCCGGACGAGAAGACCGGCTTGAAGCAGACGGCCCGGTCGGGGTAGCCGAGCTCGCGCGCGGCCGCGTCGACGGCCGCGGCGCCGTTGACGCGCCGGAACTCGGGCGCGGGGACGCCGAGACGGTGGAGGAGCGCGTAGCTCTCCGCCTTGTCGTTCGACCGGTGGATCGTGTCGGGGTGCGAGACGAGAACGGGGACGGGAAAGCGGTCGCGGTGGGCAGCGAGCCCTTCGAGGTCGAACGACGACTGGGGAAGCACGACATCGACCGACTCGCGCTCGACGACGTCGAGCACCGCGTCCGCGAAGCCCGAGTCCGATCCGGGCGGGACGCGATGGAAGGCATCGCAGAGGTGGCGGCCGA
>DATBIQ010000075.1:0-6375 GCA_036556865.1 Gaiella sp. | reverse complement strand
AGCGCCGCGAAGATCAGGGCGAAGACGAACAGATTGTCGAGCGACAGGCTTCGCTCGACGACGTAACCGGTCGCGTACTCGGCTCCGGCGCTTCCGCCGGAGACGGCGACGACGACCGCGGTGAACCCGAGGCCGAGGGCGAGCCAGCCGACGCTCCACCAGGCCGCCGAGCGGACGGTGACTCCGCGCCGCCCGAAGACGGCGAAGTCGAGGACGAGCGCGGCCGCGACGGTGACTCCGACGGCGACCCAGAGCAGAGGATCGGACACGATTGCGAGACCTCCGGTTCGAGTTGATCGATCGGAGGTCTTTCCGTCCTCGAAGGACCGACACGCCCGGGCCCGATGGCCGGATTGACGGACGTGCCGCGGGGATACTCCCCTCCGCGGGAAGGATGGTACCGGCTACTCGAGCCGGCGGCGCGCGCTGTCGAGCAGAAGGTCGTCGGGCCCGCCCGCTTCGAGCGCGCGGAAGGCCTCGATCACCGCCCGAGGGTCGCGGCGGTGCCGCTTCGCAGCCAGGGTCAGCGGCTCACGGACGGCGCCGCCGCAGTGCGCGCACGGGAACTGGATGTCGCTCATCAGCTTCGCCGCGCTCCCGTCGGGGAACATCCGCAGGAGCTCGAGGATCGTCGTCGAGCCGCGGATCTCCCGCCCGATCTCGTCCGTCGCCGCCACGCCGGACGCCCGGAGCCCCGGGATCGTCCGGCGGGCGGCGTCGGCCATTCCCTAGTCCCGCCCCGCGTACGCGAACACGCGGTCGTCCGCGCGCTCCATCCGCACCGCGTTGCGCGGCAGCTGGTAGCGCGCATACGGGAGCACGACGACCTTCGCGTCGTCGCCGTGCCGCTCGAATGCGGCCGCGAGAGCGCCGTCGAGCGAGGTCGTCGCGTCGAGCCCGATGTCCGCTGCCATCTCGAGGTTCTCCTCGAGCGTCACGAGCGTCAGGTGCTTCCGCGTCATCACCTCGTAGATCGGGACCCAGATGCAGCCCGCCCACATCTGGATCGCCCGCGCGTGGATGTCGCGCAGCACCCGCTGGTAGTTCTCGGGCGTCGCCGGCATGTACGGCTTCATCAGATCCATGAGGGCGAGACCCGGAAAGTCGCCGATCGCCGTCGAGACGCCCGGTGAGGGGCTCGTGTAGATGAGCGTGCCCCCGTCCTTCACGACGATGTCGGCCGACATGCAGCCCCAGCCGGTGTGGAAGAAGAGGTGGTCGGTCGGCGCGAAGACGCCGCAGATCGCGATGTCCGCCTGCCCGTGCTCGGGGACGAACGACTCGTAGGCGTACACGTCGTTGAACCGTCGGATCGCCTCGCGGTGGGCCTCCGGATGTGACCCGAAGACGACGTCCATCACGCGGCCGTGCGTGTCGAGGAGCACGTTCATCGTGCAGTCGAGGCCGCACATCGTCGCGACCTCGTCGATGTCGGAGCGCATCGGCCCGACGTAGGCGCCGTAGTGCGTCTGCGGCGACGTGACGAACGCGCAGTGGTTCGACTCGACCGTCTCGTCGGAGACGACGCCCGGGAGGATCAGCTTCCCGCCGCCGCCTGCGCCCCAGTGGTTCGCCTGCGCCTGGCCGATCGTGATCTTGGCGTCGGCCGAGGCGACCTGGTTCAGGAGCCACACGGGCGTGCCGCCCGACGACACGCCGACGAACGTGTAGGCATCGGGGTTCTGCGGGTCGTTCTGGGAGAACGACCAGCCGTTCCGCTCCATCCGCGCGAGGTTCTCACGGCCGACCTTCTGCTCCGTGTCCGACTCCGACATCGGGAAGACCTTCCCGTTCGCGCAGCAGACGCGCACGTCCGTGATGCCGGCGGCCTCGATCGCGTCGAACACGGCCGGCAGCAGCTTCGACGACGGCGTCGGACGGAACTGGTTGTCGATCACGACGGCGACGCTCGAGCGGCCGCCGAGGATCTCCGCGAACGACGGGCCGTCGACAGGCTCGGCGAGCGCGCGTCGCGCCGCCTCGGTCGGGTCGTCGACGGGAGCCGGCTCGTCCGGCTCGACGACCGCCACGAGGTTCGCCGAGGGGATGTCGACCTCGATCGTGTCGCGATGCTTCTTCGACTCGTCGTCGGTGGCGCCGATCGCCAGCGGATCCATCGACTCGTACGGGACGACGACACGGGTGGTCTCGCTCATTCGGGTCCCTCCAGGAGGTCGCTCTGGGGTCTACGGCGAGGTTAATGCAACGGCCTCGGTAGCGTGGAAGCGTGGACGCGGGGCCCGTACTCGACCTCATCGCCGCCGCGCGCCCGGACCGTCCGTTCACGTTCGTGGGCATCGGCGGCCGGGGCGGAGCCGGCAAGTCGACGCTCGCCCGGCAGATTCGCGCGGCGCAGATCGTCGGGACGGACGAGTTCTGGGACGGCGGCGGATTCGACCTCGACCGGCTGCGCGCCGAGGTCTTCGAGCCGCTGGTCGCCGGCCGCACGGCGCGCTACGCGTCGTGGAACTGGGCCGCGCGCCGCGCGGGCGGCGAGCGGACGGTGTCTCCCCACGGCGTCGTCGTCGTGGAGGGCGTCTGCGCGCTCCACCGCATGTTCCGCGACGACTACGACGTGCGCGCCTGGGTCGAGGCGCCCTACGACGTGCGGCTCGCCCGCGGCGTCGCCCGCGACGGTGAGGCGGCCCGGCAGATGTGGGTCGAGCGCTGGATGCCCTCCGAGGATCGGTACGTGGAGCGCGACGACCCGATCGCGTGCGCCGACGTGCTCGTCGACGGGAGCCGCCCGCTTGCAGGCTGACGCCACGTCGTCCGACGGGGTCGGGACGATGGTCGCGTCGTCCCGAGTCGGAGGTCTGTCATGCGTGTCACCCCGTCCATGGTCGTTGCCGGCGCCGCGCTGTTCTTCGCGCTCGGTGGCTCCGCCGTCGCCGTCACCGAGGCGGTGAAGCCGCAGGCGCGCTGCCAGCCGGGCGCCGTCCGCGCGTTCGTCGCCGTCAACGGCGATCCGGCGAAGGGCATGGCCAACTTCCCCGACCAGTTCACCAGCGCCAAGCCGCTGGTCGGCACGCGGTTCAACTGCGCGGGCGGCGCGCCGCAGGCCCGTCGCGTGCAGGCGGGCGTCTTCGAGGTTCGGTTCCCGGGGAACGCAGCGCAGGTCGCGGCGGCCAGCGCGGGGAGCGCGGAGACCACGATCGGGTACGTCGGCGGCGGCGTCTTCCGCATCAGCCTCTGGGTGCCCGGGCGCCAGGACGCGATCGACACGCCGTTCACCGTCGCCGCGTTCTGAGACGAGGCCTGGAAGACTCCACCGATCGACACCGTCGACCTCGAGCTTCGCAACGCCACCTACCGGCTCTTCGTCGAGCTGGGCCGCGCACCGACTCCCGGGGAGACCGGCGAGGCGGTCGGCCTCGATGCCGACGAGGTCGGCGCCGGCTGGGAGCGCCTGCACGAGGCCCACGCACTCGTCCTCGACGCCACGACGCGGGAGATCCGCATGGCGAATCCGTTCTCGGCCGTCCCCACGCCGTTCCGCGTCCGTGCGGACGGCCGGTGGTGGTTCGCCAACTGCGCGTGGGATGCGTTCGGCGTCTGCGCCGCGCTCCGCAGCGACGGGCACATCGAGACGACGTGCGCAGACTGCGACGAGCCGATCGCGGTCGAGGTTCGCGATCGCCGCCCCGACGACGAGACGCTCGTCTTCCACTGCCTCGTCCCCGCCGCCCGGTGGTGGGACGACATCGTCTTCACCTGAGGGGCGATGCGACTCTTCCGGTCGGAGGAGCACGTGGAGCGCTGGCTCGACGGCCGTCCCGCCGGCGCGACGATCCCTGCGAGCACGCTCTGCGACCTCGCTCATGCGTGGTGGGGCGATCGCCTCGACGACGACTGGCGTCCCCGCACGCGCGCGGAGAGCCAGATGATCCTCGACCGGGTGGGGCTCACCGGGTCGTTCTGGCGGCTTCCCTAGCGCGCTCGGGGCCTGCGTAGATGCTACGGACGCGGGACCGCGCCCTTCCCGGATGCGCCAGGTTCACGCCGACGGCACGCTCCGTTAAGCGCAGTAGCCCGATCGGGAGGTGTTCCGATGAGCAAGCGGATCGTGATCCTGGGCGGCGGAACGGGCGGCACGATGATGGCCAACCGCCTTCGGCGCAGCTACCCGGCGGAGGAGGCGGAGATCGCCGTCGTCGACCGCGACGACCGGCACGTCTACCAGCCGGGCCTCCTCTTCGTCCCCTTCGGGCTGACCGACGCCGAGGACATCGTCCGGTCGCGCCGGCGGCAGCTGCGGGACGGCATCGACTTCCACCGGACGGAGGTGGACCGCGTCGACCTCGGGGCCGACAGCGTCCACCTCGAGAACGGCGCGACCTTGCCGTACGACGTCCTGATCGTCGCCACCGGGAGCCGGCTCCAGCCGGAGGAGACCGAGGGGCTGACGGGGCCCGGGTGGCGGGAGAAGGTGTTCACGTTCTACACGCTCGACGGGGCCGCGGGGCTCGCGGAGGCGCTCCGTGACTTCGACGCGGGACGCGTCGTCGTCAACTGCATCGACCTTCCGATCAAGTGCCCGGTGGCGCCGCTCGAGTTCGCCTTTCTCGCGGACTGGTACTTCCACGACTGCGGCGTACGGGACGACGTGCAGCTGACGTTCGTCACCCCGCTCGATGCCGCGTTCACGAAGCCGATCGCGGCGGAGCACCTCGCAGGGCTCCTGCAGCGAAAGAACGTCGAGCTCGTGAGCGACTTCGCGACCGGGGAGGTGGACGGCAATGGCGGAAGACTCGTCAGCTACGACGACCGCGAGGTCCCCTTCGACCTGCTGGTCACGATCCCGCTGCACGGCGGAGCGGCGTACGTCGATCGCTCACCCGGGCTCGGGGACGACCTCGGCTTCGTTCCGACCGATCCGCGAACGCTGCAGTCGACGGCGAAGCCGAACGTCTTCGCGATCGGGGACGCGACGAACGTGCCGACGTCGAAGGCGGGCTCCGTCACGCACTTCGAGGCCGAGGTGTTGACGGACAACGTCCGGCGGTTCCTCGCAGGCGAGCCGCTCGAGCAGGGGTTCGACGGTCACGCGAACTGCTTCGTCGAGACGGGATTCCACAAGGCCCTGCTGATCGACTTCAACTACGAGGTCGAGCCGCTGCCGGGCCGGTATCCCTCGTCGCTCGGGCCCCTGCCCCTGCTGAAGGAGTCGCGCCTCAACCACATGGCGAAGCTCGCCTTCCAGTCGATCTACTGGCACATGCTCCTGCCCGGGCGGGAGATCCCCGGGATCTCGGCGCAGATGCAGATGCACGGCAAGCGCTCGCCGGTCACGGCAGGCGCCCCACGAGAGGAGTGACGATGACGACAGCGACAGAAGCCGGCGCGACCATCGACGTCGATGCCGAGGGGTTCCTCACCGACCCGACGCAGTGGAGCGAGAGCCTCGCGGCCGAGATCGCCCGCGAGAACGGCATCACCGAGCTGACACCGCGTCACTGGCAGGTCGTCAACTACATGCGGACCACGTATCTCGACACGGGGCAGGCGCCGTCGATCCGCTCGCTCGGGAAGCAGTCGGGCGTTCCGATCAAGGAGCTGTACGCGCTCTTCCCGAAGGGGCCCGCGAAGCTCGCGGCCAAGATCGGCGGCATTCCCAAGCCCCGCGGTTGCATCTGAGGAGGAACGATGACCATCACCGAGCACGACCTCGAGCAGCTCACGCGGGACGAGCCCGCCGTCGAGCCGAAGCGGATCGAGAAGGTCTCGATCGTCATCTCCAAGGGCTCGCTCGAAGGCGTCTACCCCGGGCTGATCATGGCGAACGGCGCCCGCATGGAGGGGATCGAGGCGAACGTCTTCTTCACGTTCTTCGGCCTCGACGCGATCACGCGGAAGCGCCAGGGTCGCATCAAGGTGGCGACCGTCGGCAACCCGGGATTGCACCTGCCGACGCTCCTCGGCGCGCTCCCGGGCATGTCGTGGATGGCCACGAGGATGATGGCGCGCAAGATGGAGAAGCTCGACATCCCACCCGTGCCGGAGTTCGTCGAGATGATCGCGGACTCGGGCGCCGGGATCTACGGGTGCAAGGCCACGGTCGACATGTTCGGCCTCGACGAGACCGACTTCGTCCCCCAGGTGACCGGCGTGCTCACCGTCGGCGAGTTCTACGAGCTTGCAGCGGGCGGCGAGATCGTCTTCACGTAGACCGACCGGGGCGTGAGGGGCCCGAGTCGGGGCCCCTCACGCTCGGCCGTGCCCGTCAGTGCTCGTGCGCGTGGCCGGCAAGCGCCCCCATGCGCTCGAGGACGCGTTCGGTGACCTCCGGCGGCGCGAGGTCGAACGCGGGCAGCTGGATGTCCTCTTCCTTCCGGAAATGCACCTCGATCAGGGCATGAAGGCCGAAGAGGAGCT
>DATBIQ010000074.1:0-21954 GCA_036556865.1 Gaiella sp. | reverse complement strand
GCCGAGGAAGAAGCGGCCCGGCAGCATGGAGGCCGACGTCGCCGCGGCCTGCGCGACGATCGCCGGGTGGATGCGCATGGTCGGGCACGTCACTCCGGTGCCGACGACGAGACGCTCCGTCGCGAGCGCGATCCCCCCGAGCACGCTCCAGACGAACGGGCTCTGGCCCTGCCGGTCGACCCACGGGTGGAAGTGGTCGGAGATCAGGGCGAACCCGAACCCCGCCTCCTCCGCCTGCGCGGCGTTGTGCACGAGGTCGAGGGGGCGGTGCTCCTCGCTCGAGATCGCATATCCCAGCTCCACGTTTCCTCCTCGCTCACGGGCCACACACCGGCGTCGCGCGGTGTGCACAGCCCGACGGACATCGTCGAAACGGCCGTTCCCGCTCGCCCCGCGAGCGAAACGGCCACGGCACGTAGGGTTTCGGCGGCGCACACGGACGGAAGGACCGGTCGCATGGTGCGCGTCGGCTGCTCGGGCTGGAGCTACCAGCACTGGAAAGGCCGCTTCTACCCCGAGGGCGAGCCCGAGTCGGCGTGGCTCGAACGCTACGCGGAGGCCTTCGACACGGTCGAGGTCAACGCGACGTTCTACCGCCTGCCGCGGCGGAGCGTCGTTGCCGGCTGGGTGCGGCGCACGCCTGCGCAGTTCACCTTTGCGGTGAAGGCGAGCCGCTACCTGACCCACGTCAAGCGGCTGCGCGACCTGCCGGCCGGGCTCGCGCGCCTCGAGGAGCGCATCGCGCCGCTGCGCGACGCAGGGAAGCTCGGGCCGGTGCTGTGGCAGCTCCCGGAGAGCTTCCGCCGCGACGACGAGCGGCTCGCCCAGGCGCTCGCTCGGCTGCCGCAGGGACGGCATGCGTTCGAGTTCCGGCATGCCAGCTGGTTCGACGAGGACGTCTACGCACTGCTGCGCGCGCACGGGGCGGCGCTGGTCGTCGCCGACCGCAAGGGGCTGCCGGTGGCGCCGTGGGTCGACACGGCCGGGTGGTGGTACGTCCGCCTGCACCACGGCCGCGCCGGCCGCCGGGGGAACTACTCGCGCGCCGAGCTCGAGCGATGGGCCGAGCTGCTCCGCCGGCGGCGCGGCGACGCGTACGTGTACTTCAACAACGACTGGGAGGGCTTCGCCCCGAAGAACGCCGCGACGCTGCGATCTCTGCTCGGCGAGAGAAGCCCGGATTGCGGTCCTCGGTGGTGATGGCGCAGGGGCCCGGTCGTCACACCGACGCACCCTGCCCGACCGTCTGAGCCATACGGACGACGGTCGCGCCGTTGTCGCGTTCGACCGAGAGGCGATCCATGATCGCTCCCATTATCGCCAGACCCCGGCCCCGGTCGCCATCCCCCGGGCCGTCACGCCAGCCGCCCTCGTCGCGTACCTCCACGTCGAGCCTGCCGTCGCCGAGCGATGCCTTGACGGTGACGACGCCCTCGCCGTCGCAGCCGTAGGCGTGCTCGATCGCGTTTGCCGCGGCCTCCGAGATCGCAAGCACGACGCTCCGCTCCGCGTCCTCGCCGACCTGGTGGTCGACGAGCCACGCCCGGAGCCCCTCGCGCAGGGCCGCCAGCTCCGCCGGCGCCGCCCTGAGCGAGTGGGTGAAGAGCGGGCTCGCGGAGATGCGAAGCACGGTCAGCACGCACACGTCGTCGTCCTGCTCTTCGCGCCCGAGCAGCGCGTCGCAGAGGTCGTCCGCGTGCGTCGCGGGACTACCGCCGGAGAGGAGCGCGGCACGCGCGAGGCGCTCGAGCCCGACGTCGATGCTCTCCGAGCGCCGCTCGACCAGGCCGTCGGTGTAGAGCACGAGCGTCTCTCCCTCGTCGAGGCGGTCTACCGCGTCGGCCCTGCGGTCGCCGAGCATCGTGCCGAGCGGCGGCGACCGCCCCTCCCAGAGGAACCTCGTACGGCCGTCGGGCGAGACGACGAGCGGGGGCGGATGGCCTGCGCACGCGTACCTGATCCCGCCGTCGGCCGGGTCGAGCTCGACGTACGCGAGCGTCGCGGTGGCCGCGGAGGGCACGGTCTCGACGAACGCGTCGAGCCGCTCGAGCAGCCGCGACGGGCCCGTCGTCTGGGCGAGCGCGCTGACGGCGCCCCGCAGCTGTCCCATCGCGACAGCGGCCCCGAGGCCGTGACCGACGACGTCACCGACCACGAGCGCGACCGCACCAGAGGGAAGGGTGAAGGCGTCGTACCAGTCGCCTCCGACCTCGAGCGCGGCGGTGCCCGGCCGGTATGCCGCGGAGACGGTGATGTGCTCGAACGACGGCGGGCCCGCGCCGAGGAGCCCGAGCTGCAGCGTGTGGGACACCTCCCGCTCGTGCTCGTAGAGCACCGCGTTGTCGAGGATCACGGCGGCGCGCGAGGCGACCTCGCGGGCAAGCTCGTCACCCATCAGCGGAGCCCAGTGCTCGTCGGCCGCGGAGCGGATCGTGAGCGCGCCGAGGGTGTGCCCCCGCGCGCGGAGCGGCAGGACGACCGGCGTCGACGCCTCGGGCGAGCCCGCCGGTGGGGGACGAACCTCCTCGCCGACGGCGATCGCGGTCTCGACGAGCTCGGCCCAGTGCGCGTCGTCCGCGAGCTCGGGAGGTCGCGATCCGGTGCTCACGACGGCGCTCGGCGCACCGTCCTCGTCGAGCAGGTGGACGCCGGCGAACGTCGCACGCTCCTCGGTCAGCACCTCGACGAGCCGGCGTGCACGCGCATCGACGGTCGTCGCCCATTCGAGCGACTCGCCGAGGCGGACGAGGAAGGTGCTCGCATCGGCCGCCTTGACGGCATCCGCGTAGAGCTTCGCGCGCTCGACTGCGAGGCCGCACTGCTCCGCGACGCCGAGCACGACGTCCCGCCGTGCGGAGCTGCTCCAAGGCTTGTCGACGAAGCCGACCGTGAGGACGCCGAGCACGTTGCGGCTGGCTGACCTGAGCGGGACCGCGACGACGGCCTGCACACCGGTTCGCTCCCTGACGGTGGCGAGGCCGGGGTACCGGTCGTCGAGGGCCTCGTCGCCGACGACCTCGACGACGGCCTCGGTGCGGAGCGTGTCGGCCGCGGGCGAGGCGGCTGAGCCGAGCGCCTCGACGGTGTCGCCGAGCATGTCCTCCGGCACGCCCGCGACCGCGAGGATCTCGATTGCCGCATCCGAGCAGGCGTGGATCGCGGCCGGCCCGAAACCGGCGCGGTGCAGGTCAGTAACCGTCGAGCGCGCGACGTCGTGCACGGTGACGGCGCTGGCGAGGTGCGCGGCGTTCTCCTCCAGCAGCTCGGCAAGCCGCCGTGCCTCCCGTTCCGCCTCGAAGAGCGTCGCCCGCTCGAGCGCGACGCCGGCCTGCTCGGCCATGCCGACGAGCAGCGGCAGTCGCTCGTCGCTGGCCCAGTACCGGCGCCGCGACGCCGCGAAGATCGCGCCGATCACCTCGCCGCTCGCGGCGCGCAGGGGAAGAGCGACGAGCGACTCGAGGCCGGCGCGCTCGCGCTCGGCCGCGATCGCGGGATACAGCGCGTCGTAGCTCTCCGCGGTGACCGCGATCACCCTGCCCTCCCGCATCATGTCCGAGACGAGGCCACCGAGCTCGAGCGGGTACTCCTCGGAGCGGGTCCGAATCGACGCGGCGACGTCCGACGACGCCAGGCCCTCGAGCAGAGCCGGGCTGACGAGTCGCCACACGAACACCAGGTCGGCGCCGAACGCCTCGAGGTCGGTCAGGGTCGACCCGGCGACGTCGACTGCGGTCGTTGCCGCCGCGAGCCGCGTGGCGTTTCGCTCGAGCAGCTCGGCCGCGAGGCGGGCGTGGCGCTCGCGCTCGAGCAGCGCGGCGCGGTCGAGCGCCTTCGTGAGCTCCTCCGCGATCGCGTCGAGCAGCGCCCGCTCGACATCGTCGAGCACGCGAGCCTCGGCGAAGGCGACTCCCACTGCTCCGGTCTGACGGGGGAGCGGCACGACGACGATCGAGACGATGTCCTCGAGCAACTGCTCCACCTCCGGCGGATAGCGCCGTGCTATCTCGTCGTGCCCGTGCAGCTCGATCACGTGGCGACCGCGCAGAGCGTCCGCCGTGGGCGTCGACGTCGTCCGCGGGACAGGACGCCAATGCCGCTCGTCGGGCGCGCTCACGGGAACCTTCAGCGTCCGCACATCGTCGCCCCACGCGACGCCGACGGTACCCAGGTCGGCCGCGAACGCCTCGAAGAGGAAGGGCACAGCCGCCTCCGCGACCTCGTTCGGCAGCGCCGCGGCCGACAGCGCCGCGGCGAGCCGCTGCAGCAGGTCCGCTCGCGCCTGGAGGCGTGCCGCGTTGCGCTCGAGCGCCTCCGAGCGCCTGCGGGCCTCGCGCTCCGCCTCGTTCGCGCGGAGCAGTTTCCGCTCGGAGGACACGCGCGTCCACGTGAACGCTCCGAGCATCAGCATCAGGATGATGCCCCCGACGAGGACCGCGAGGGACGACGCGTGCCCGACCGGCTCGCCGGACGCGGTCAGCGTCCAGTTCCGTCCGCCCAGCCCCAGCGAGCGCGTCACGCCGCCGTCTGGCGGATCGGGCGTCGAGTAGACCTGCGTCCCGTCGATCGCGAGCCGGGCTCTGATGTCGGGCGGCAGCGCGTGAAACACGCGGGCGAGCCGCCGCATGGAGAACCGCGTCGAGACGACGGCGACGGGGCCGTCCGCTGTCGCGTTCGGCGCGTACACCGGTCGCAACGCGACGTATCCCCGTCCGCCCACCACGAAGTCGATGGCGGGCGTGAGCACGGTGCTCCGCGTCGCCTGCGCGCGTTCGAGCGCAGCGCGGCGCACCGGGTCGCTGACGAGGTCGTACCCCAGGGCCGCGCTCTGCTCCCCCGTGACCGGCCAGACGGCGACGAGAGGCACGTACAGCGGTCGCGGGCCGGCAGCGCCCAGTGTTCCCTGTCGTGTCCGCTCGACGATCCGCCTGCCCACGAGGGCTTCGAACCGCGGCCGCTCCGCGGCGGGCACGAGCTCGGCGAGAGCCAACGCGTCGGCGACGCCGATCGAACCGACCGCGCGGGCGAACGCCTCGAAGCTCGCGGTGTCGACATTGCCCCGTGCGTCGACGAGACCCGCGGACGCGCGCAGGCTCGTCAGCACCCGCCCGACGCTGTTCTGGATCGCCTCGTTGGCCACCTGAGCGGCGCGCTCGTCCTGCGCGTGCTCGCGGTCGTCGGCCCGCGTCCAGAGGAGCCATGTCACGGCGGCCGTCGCGACGGCGACGAGGACGACGAGCAGGCCGCCGACGAGCGTGGGAGCGCCGACGCGAGTCCTCACGCGATGGGTGATAGCACGTACGTCAGGCGGCGCCCCTAGAAGCGTGCGAGGTGGAAGTCGGCCGCCAGCACGGGCCGCGCGACGTTGTGCACGGGCACGGTGCCGATCGCGCCGAGCGGACGGCCGTGGTGGGCGTGCCCGTGGAACACCGCGTCCGGGCGGTGGGCGCCGATCGGGCCCGCGAGACGGCCCGACCCGAGGAACGCCCAGATCCCCTCGGGCTCTCCCACGATCGTCTCGCTGATCGGCGCGTAGTGGAGCAGCACGAGCCGCGTCTCGCATCCCGCGACCGCCTCCAGCCCCTGCTCGAGCGCGGTCACCTCGCGCGTGGTCTCGGCGTAGACGTCCCGCAGCAGCCGCTCGCCGAAGTCTGCGATCTCCGCGCCGGGAAAGCCGCCGACGAACCCCTTCGTGCCCACGACGCCGACCTGGAACGCGCCGACGTCGAACACCGCATGGGCTCCGTCGAGCATCGTCACGCCTGCGTCGGCGAGCACGCCGGTGATCCCGTCCGCGAGGCCGTTGTGGTGGTCGTGGTTGCCCAGCACCGCGACGACGGGCGCCGCGGCGGCGCGGCAAGCGTCGGCGAGCACGGCGGCCTCCTCGACGAGGCCGTGCGTCGTCAGGTCGCCCGCGAGGAGCACGAGGTCGACGTCCGCCAGCTCGGCGAAGACCCGGACCAGGCGGTCGCGGTGGTCCTCGGAGGCGTGGAGGTCGCCGACGGCCGCGATGCGTGCTCCGGTCACGAAACCGGCATACCCGGCCGCTGATTGACCGTACCCCGCGAGGGGTACGACCGCGTCGTGAGCTACACGCCGAGCGACGACTTCCCCGAGCTGATCGAGGCGATGAAGCGCGCCGCGGCCGCCCTCCGCGAGGCCGAGGTGCCGTTCATGCTCGGCGGCGGCATGGCGGCCTGGGCGCGGGGCGGGCCGCCGACCGACCACGACGTCGACCTGCTCCTGCGCGAACGGGACGCCGAGCGCGCGCTCGAGGCGCTCGAGGCGGCTGGGATGCGGGGTGAGCGGCCTCCCGAGGGGTGGCTGCTGAAGGCGTGGGACGGGGACGTCCTCGTCGACCTGATCTTCCGGCCCTCGGGCGGGCCCGTCGACGACTCGTACTTCGACCGGGCGAGCGAGCTCGAGGTCGTCGCGCTCCCGCTCCTCGTCGCCTCGACCGACGACGTCCTCGCGACGAAGCTCCTCGCGATGACCGAGCAGGATCCGGATTTCCGGCCGGTGCTCGAGATCGCCCGTGCGCTGCGCGAGCAGATCGACTGGGAGCGCCTCCGCCACCGCGTCGACGAGTCTCCGTTCGGCGCGGCGTTCTTCACGCTCGCGGAGCGTCTCCGGATCTTGCCGGACTCCCGTGCGACCGACGAGCGCGTGGTCCCGTTCCCGACGCGCCGGGCGCGCGCCTCGGGCGATGTCTCGCGCACTGCGAGCGTGGGTACGCCACCCGAACTCCGACGAGAGAGGTGAGGCGACATGGCAGCCCGAACGGCGACCTGCGAGGACTGCGGAAACACGTACGACAAGACGTTCACGATCGTCGCGCACGACGGCGGTGAACACGTCTTCGACAGCTTCGAGTGTGCGATCCACGCGCTCGCGCCGCGGTGCGCGAGCCCGCCGCGGCAGTGTCGATGCCGCTGACTGTGCACGGCCGTCCTCCCGTCCCGCATCGGTAGTCCCCCGCAAGGTTCGGGCGGCGGTGAACGGAAGCGCGTGCGACGGTCGCGGCGCTAGCGTCGAGGCAGGTGGGTGCGCACGTCTTCCCTGCGCCCGCCGTTCGTCCGCACACGGCCAAGGAGCAGCCATGATCGACCCGTCCAGGACCGTCGCCGAGCTCGTGCTCGAGCGGCCCTCACGCTCTCGCGTGTTCGAGCAGCTCGGCATCGACTACTGCTGCGGCGGCAAGCGAAGCCTCACCGACGCGTGCGAGGCACGCGGACTCGCCCCCGCCGACGCGCTCGCCGCCCTGGAGGCGGCGCAGGACGAGCCCTCGGGCGAGCGGGACTGGACGCAGGCGTCGCTGCCCGAGCTCTGCGACCACATCGTCTCGGGCCACCACGAGCCGCTGCGCGAGGAGCTGCCGCGCCTGGACGCGCTGCTCGAGAAGGTCGTCCGGGCACACGGCGACGAGCGCCCCGAGCTGGCGGAGCTGCGCGACACCTTCACCGCCCTCCGCAGCGAGCTCGAGGAGCACATGGTGACCGAGGAGCAGGAGCTCTTCCCGCTCGTCCGGAGCGGCGGGCCGTACGACGCCGAGCAGGTCGCCGAGCTCGAGCACGACCACGAGTGGGCCGGCTCGGCGCTCGCGAAGCTGCGCGAGCTCTCGGGCGGCTACGACCTCGACCGCGCGCTCTGCAACACGCACCGGGCGACGATCGACGGGCTGCACGCGCTCGAGGTCGACCTCCACCAGCACATCCACGAGGAGAACAACGTGCTCTTCCCGCGCGCGCTCGCGGCTGCATGAGCGCGGGCGCGCGGGTCGGCAGGCCGGCGCCGGCCCGGCTCGTCGCCGTGTACCTGAGCGCGGCGCTCCTCTGCTGGGTCGGAGCGGCGATCGCGGTCGTGCGCGCCGCCCCGGAGCTCGCCTCCGCGGGCGTCGCGGCGCCCGACGTCCTCTTCGCCGTCCACCTGGTCGGGCTCGCCTTCCTGCCCCTCGCCGTCACGGGCGCCGCGCTCCACGTCCTGCCGACGCTCCTGCGCAACGATGCCTCCCACGCGCGTGGCTGGCTCGCCCTGCCGCTCCTCGGCGCGGGGCCGCTCCTCGCCTACGCGATCGCCTACGACCACGAGACGACGACGTGGATCGCCGCCTGCGTCGAGACGGCCGGATTCCTGCTCGTCGCATGGGAGCTCGTCGCGCTCGTCGTCCGCGCCCCGCACGACCGGATGCTGCTCGCGAGCCGCTCGGGCGTGCTCCTCTCCACGTTCCATGCCGCGGCGGCGCTCGCCGTCGGCGCCGGTCTCGCGGACCGTGGCTTTCGGCCTCTGCTCGGGATCCCCCACGACCGGGCGATCGGGATTCACCTGAACCTCGCCGTGCTCGGGTGGCTGACGCTGCTGATCGTGACCGTCGGCCGCACGCTGACGCCGATGCTCTCGCTCGCCCCGGCGGCCGCGCGCAGGCGCTTCCCCGTGGAAGAGCTCGTGCTGACGGGCGGGCTGTGGCTCATCGTCGCGGGGCTCGCGCTCGGCGAGCGAGCACCCGCGATCGTGGGCGGGCTGCTCGTGCTCGGGACGATCGCCGCGTTCGCGCTCCTCACCGCCCGGATCGGGCGCAGGCACCGGCTGGAGGGCATCGAAGGGCCGCTGACACACATGGTCACGGGCATGTTCTTCCTGCTCCAGGCCGCGATCCTCGGCATCGGCATGCTCGTCGGCCTCGACGCGTCGCCCGCGCGGCTGACCGCGTACGTCGTCGCGCTCCTCGTCGGCTGGGCGGCCGGTGTCACCCTCGGCCATCTCGGCAAGCTGCTGTCGCTGTCGGCGTGGACGTGGTGGCCGCCCGGCCCGCGACCGAAGCAGGCGGCGCTCTATCCGCGCCGCGTCTGGCTCGTCGAGGCGGTCGTCTTCGCCGTCGGCATCGAGCTCCTCGTCAACGGCGTGCTCGCTCGTTCCGAGAGCATGACGCTCCTGTCGGGGATGCTGCTCGTCGGCGCGGCCGGCGCGGCCTGCGCCGGGGCGGCGCTCACACTCCGGGCGGCCCAGCCGGCCCTCGGGCACTCCGCCCGCGCACCGCAGACCGCTCGCTGACCGACCGGGCAAGTGACACAGTGTCACGTGCCTGTGAAACGGCCCGAGCTCCTGGTGGCACTCGAGATCGACACACCGCACGGCCCGGCGCGCGCGCACCTCGACGCGGTCGAGGGGGAGCGCGGCCTGCTCGTTCTCGGCCACGGAGCGGGCGGCGGCGTCGGCGCGCGTGACCTCGTCGCGGCCGTCGAGGCGGCTCGGGCGGCGGGGCTCGCGACGGCGCTCGTGGAGCAGCCCTACCGCGTCGCGGGCCGCCGCTCGCCGGCGCCCGCTGCACAGCTGGACAGGGCCTGGGTCGCGGTCGTGGAGCACCTCCGCGCCCGCGGCCTCGCGACGGGCGTGCTCGTCGTCGGCGGCCGCTCCTCGGGGGCCCGCGTGGCATGCCGGACCGCCGCGTCCGTGCACGCGGACGCGGTGCTCTGCCTCGCCTTCCCGCTGCAGCCGCCTGCCCGCGCCGGCGGGCCGCCCTCTCCGAGCCGCCTCATCGAGCTCGACGCCGTGAGCCTTCCCACCCTCGTCGTCCAAGGCGCGGCCGACCGCTTCGGCGTCCCTCCGGAAGGCCCGGGACGGACCGTCGCGGTCGTCCGCGGCGACCACGCACTGCGGTCCGACCTCGGCGCGGTCTCCGACGCGGTCGCAGCCTGGCTCTCGGAGCTCGTCTGACGTCGCCGGTCAGTCCGCCTCGGCCGTCGCCGGCGCCCCGGCCACCTCGTCGTGGCCGTGCGCCTGCGCCGCGCCCGGCCGGAGGAGCGCGCCGCCGATCGTCGCCGCCAGGGCCGCGAAGAGCGCGCCGGCGAGGAACGCGATGCGGTAGCCACCGTTCAGCGCCTCGACGGCGCCCTCGCCCGAGGCGAGCAGCGTGTCCGTGCGGGAGGCGGCGATGCTCGCGAGCACCGCCAGCCCGAGCGCCCCGCCCATCATGAACGACGTGTTGACGACGCCGGACGCGAGACCCGCCTCGTTCGGCGCCACGTCGCCCATCGCCGCGAGGAGCACCGGGTTGAACGCGATCCCCGCACCGACGCCGAGAAGGATCATCCCGGGAAGGACGTCGACGACGAACGCGCCGTCGACCGGCGCCCGGGCGAAGAGCACGAGGCCGACGGCTGCCGTGCCGAGGCCGGCTGCGAGCGGCGCGCGGATCCCGAAGCGCATCACGATCTTCGCCGAGAGACCGAGCGAGAGCACGCCCATGATCACGTTCCCGGGGAGGAACGCGAGACCGACCTGGAGCGGGCTGTACCCGAGCACGAGCTGGAGGTAGAGCGCCGCGAGGAAGAACCACGCGAACATCGCGGCCGCCCACAGGACACCGACCACGTTCGAGATCGTGAGGTTGCGCAACCGGAACAGCCCGAGCGGGACGAGCGGCGCGCGCGTCCGCGACTCGATCGCGACGAAGACACCGAGCAGCCCCGCCGCGAGCGCGAGGAGGCCGAGCGTCCGGGCGGTCGCCCAGCCGACCTCGTTGCCGTTGACGATCGCGTAGACGGCGACCATCGACGCGGCCGTCACGGTGACCGCCCCGGCGACGTCGAGCCGGCCGCTCGCCTGCCGACGCGACGCCGGCAGCAGGACGAGCGTGAGCACGAAGACGGCGATGCCGACGGGGACGTTGACGAGGAAGATCCAGTGCCAGTCCAGCGTGTCGGTGAGGATTCCCCCGAGCAGCACGCCGATCGAGCCGCCGCCCGAGGCGACGAAGCCGAAGACGCCCATCGCCTTCGCGCGCTCGCCGGGCTCCGTGAAGAGCGTGATGATGAGCGAGAGCGCGACGGCCGAGACGATCGCTCCGCCGATGCCCTGCACCGCCCGCGCGGCGACGAGCACGCCCTGCGAGCCCGCGAGCCCGCACGACACGGATGCGACCGTGAAGAGCCCGATCCCCGCCAGGAACATCCGGCGGTGGCCGAGAAGGTCGCCGAGCCGGCCGCCGAGGAGGAGGAAGCCGCCGAACGTCAGCAGGTAGGCGTTGACGACCCACGCGAGCGACTCCTCCGAGAAGCCGAGGTCCTCACGGATCGAAGGGAGCGCGACGCCGACGATCGTCACGTCGAGCACGATCATGAGATCGCCGAGGCAGAGGACGATCAGGGCGAGCCAGCGGGCGCGGGTGTCGGCGACGGTCATCGGTCGGGCTCCTTCCGGCTGGTGCAGCGGTGTCGAGGGTTCGACCGCCGCACGACCCGGAACTCATCGCCGCGAGGAGCGATGAGTTCCCCCGCCTCCGACGGTCGGAGCTTCGATGGCCCCGGCAGAGCCGCGCATGCTCGAGTTCTCGATCCACGGGCCGATCGCGCGCTCCGACCTCCCGGGCCTCTGCAACCGGGTCTGCGCGCTCTTCGCGGCGAGCGACGCCGAGATCGCGCGCTGCGACGTGCGCGGCGTCCAGCCCGACGCCGTCACCGTCGACGCGCTCGCGCGGCTGCAGCTCGCCGCCAGGAGGCACCGCTGCAGCGTGCGCCTGGCGAACGCCTCGCGCGAGCTCCTCGACCTGGTCGCGTTCATGGGCCTGGTCGACGTCCTGCCGAGCGACGGCTAGGCAGGCGGCCGGTACTCGAGCGGCAGCCCGAAGAGCGGGAACACGCGCGCGGTATCCAGGAAGAACGTCAGCTCTGCGATCCGCCCGTCCTCGATCTCGACGACCTGCAGCGCCCACGGCTCGTAGCCCTGGCCGGACTCGCTCGGCTTGTACTGCCCGAAGGCCGGCGAGCCGTTGGCGGACAGGGTCGGGACCACGCGCGACCCGCGACAGCCGATCCCCGGGCCGAACCACCACGTGAAGATGTCGTCCCGGCCCCGCAGCCAGAGGTCGTACGGCGGCATCGACTGCGTTGCGTCCTCGTGGATCAGCGAGGTGAGCGCATCGAGGTCGTAGCGCTCGAACGCGTCCAAATAGCGGGCGAGAAGCTCGGCGTCCGCGGCGTCGACCGACGCGGACGTCGTCGTCGCCGCGAGGTCGCTCGCGTCGAGCGTCGCCCGTGCGCGCTGGAGCGCGCTGTTCACCGATGCGACGCTCGTCTCGAGCAACTCCGCCGCCTCGGAGGCCCTCCACCGGAGAACCTCGCAGAGGATGAGGACGGCCCGCTGCCGCGGCGGCAGGTGCTGCAGCGCGGCGACGAAGGCGAGCCGGACGGTCTCGCGCGCAGCGGTCACGTCCGCGGGATCGCCGTCCGGGACGACGAGCGCGTCCGGGGCGGGCTCGATCCACGTCACCTCGGGCAGCGCGTTCAGGTTGGCCGCGACGGGCTCGCGCGAGGGCCCGAGGTCCATCGGACGCGCGCGGCGCTCCCGACCGGCGATCATGTCGAGGCAGACGTTCGTCGCGATGCGGTAGAGCCACGAGCGGAGTGCGGAGCGGCCCTCGAACCGCTCGAACGCCTTCCACGCCCGGAGCATCGTCTCCTGTACCGCGTCCTCGGCCTCGAACGGGGAGCCGAGCATCCGGTAGCAGTAGCCGGTCAGCTCGCGCCGGTGCAGCTCGAGCTGCCCGGCGACGTCGGACGTGGCGACGCTCACGTGTCCATCGTACGAGTCGGGCCGACGCGCGAGGTTCGGCTAGCCGCACCGTGGGCGTTTGGTGTCCGACTTCGAGCCGGACACCAGACGCCCGCGCACGGCGACTACTTCGTGGGCTCGGCGACGCGCGTCGGCGGCGCCGGGACGATGCGGATGTACGGCTTGGGCTCGTCCCAGCCGTCTGGCCAGATCTCCCGTGCCTCGTCGTTCGAGACCGAGCCGGCGATGATCACGTCGTCCCCGTCCTGCCAGTTGGCGGGGGTCGACACCTTGTGGTCGGCCGTCAGCTGCAGCGAATCGATCACGCGCAGCACCTCGTCGAAGTTCCGCCCGGTCGTCATCGGGTAGACGAGGATCAGCTTGATCTTCTTGTCGGGTCCGACGACGAAGACGTTGCGGACGGCCTGGTTGTCGGCGGCCGTCCGGTCGCCGGGGTCGCCGCTCACGTCCGCCCCGAGCATCCCGTAGAGCTTCGAGATCTCGAAGTCGGCGTCACCGATGATCGGGTAGTTGGGCGCATGGCCCTGGGTCTCCTCGATGTCCTTCACCCACTCCTCGTGGTTGGCGGTCGGATCGACGGAGAGCCCGATGATCTTCACGTCACGCCGGTCGAACTCCGGCTTGATCCTCGCCATGTAGCCGAGCTCGGTGGTGCACACCGGCGTGAAGTCCTTCGGGTGCGAGAAGAGCACCGCCCACGAGTCGCCGATCCAGTCGTGGAACGAGATGCGTCCCTCGGTCGTCTCCGCCTCGAAGTCCGGTGCCGTGTCGCCGATTCTCAGGCCCATTCCAACCTCCCGTTCGAACGTCGCTCATGCCCAGCCGCGTGGCAGGTACTCCCTCCAACGCGAGCGCCGGGCCGATTCTTCCACAATTGAAGCATTGGAGCGACGACCGTCAGCGTCGCTTCTTCGGCTGCGGCTTCTTCGTGAACGCATTGGCGGGGGTGACGCGGTCCCAGACCCGGCTGCTCGCGGCGACGCGCGTCACCTTCGTCCGGTAGACGCCGATCGACGCGGGCCGCGAGAAGCTCATCCGACCGGTCGTGGTCCGTCCGGCGGCGCGCGCGTAGACCTTGGCGTTGCGGTACAGGGCCACGGTGACGGACGCATCCCGCACGCGCCTTCCCCGACCGTCGACGACGGTCACGTAGACGTGCAGCCGCTTCTGCGCGACCCCGTAGCGCACCGCGGACACCCGGACGGGCGGCGGCGGAGTCACCGTGACGTTCGACGTCCCGGTCAGCGTCCCGGTCGGCGTCGTCACCGTCGCGGTCACCACCGCGACCCCGGACTCCGTTCCGGCGGTGAACGTCGTGGTCGTCCCCGTCGTCGCGGACAGGGCCCCGAGCGTCGTCGGCGACACGGTCCAGAGGGCCGCCGTCGGAGTCGCGTTGCCGAAGGCGTCGACCCCGACGGCCGTCAGCGGAACCGCGCCTCCAGGCAGCACGGTGGCCGTTGCGGGCTCCACGCGCAACGAGACCGGCGCCGCCCCGCCCACCGTGATCTGCTGCGTGCCCGCGACGACGCCCGCGGCGGTCGCCGTGAGGGTCGCCGTCCCGGCCGTCGGATCCTGGTAGTAGAGCTGGGACGTCGCGAACGCGCCTGCGGGCAGCTGGACCGCGAGCGTCGGCGCGAACGGCCCTTCCGGTGCCGCCGCGAAGAGCCCCGTCGGCGACGAGGAGGTGATCGTGGTCGCCACGGCGGCAGCCGGGCGTGCCGCGACCCCGGCGACCTGAACCTGCAGCTGCAGCGGCTTCGAGATCGTCCCGGCGGCGATCGTCTGCGGCGGCGAGACGAACGCGAGCGTCGTCGGCGACCACGCGCGGAACCCGCGCCATCCCGCCGACAGCGACGAGCCACCGAGATCTCCGGCGCACCAGACGCCGCTCGCCCCGCACGCCGCGACCCCCGGGTCGGCCGGCGAGTCGGCCTCCGAGTCCCTGATCGCCGTCGCGACACGGTCGAGCACCGCGGCGGTCCGGCGCGTGAAGTCGCTCGGCGCGAGCGCGTCGAGGTTCTTCGGGGCCCAGGCGAACCCGAAGCGGTCTGTCGCCCTGCCGGCCCGGACGCCGTGGTTCCGGAGCGCGTACACCTGGGCGGAGACGTACTGCTGCATCAGCACGTCGTCGACCGCCGTCCAGCCGAAGGCGGAGTCCCACTGCCAGGCGGCGTTCGCGAGCGTGCTGCCGGCGTTGGCGAGGAACGCGTTCGCCGTTCCGGAGACCGCACCCCCCGCGACCGCGAGCAGGTCCATGTGGCGGAGGTACTCGACGAGCCCGTCGCGGCGGTTCGCGAGCGGCGTGCCGGGCACGGCGTAGCTGCGGACGTCGCCGTAGGCCTCCTGCGACCAGTCGCTGACGTAGACGTTCATGTCGGTCCAGAACTGGGCGTCCTGGAGCCACTCCTGCACCCGCGCCTTGTAGGTGCCGAGCTCCGGGACGCGCTGGCCGATCCCGACCACGAAGACGACGCCACGGGTCGGCGGGCCCTCACCGGCCGCGTCGTAGAGCCCTCGTAGGAGCTCGCGCACGTTCGCGCGGGCGTTCCCGTCGCCGCGCCGCACCGCCGAGGAGACCTCGTTGAGCGCCCACGTGTCCCCCGCCCCCACGTCGTAGCCGGCCGCAGCCATCCGCCGCCGTGCCTCGACGCCCGCCCCGTACCAGGACGAGCCGGTGCTCGCGACCCACTTCTGCCACGCGGTGTAGTGGATCTCGGCGAGCGCGTGGAACCTCGGCCCGAGCGCGCGGATCCTCTGCGCCTGGTCGGGCCGCGGCTTCGTCTTGTCCGCGACGACCGGCGGGACGGAGACGAAGTAGTCCGCGCACGGGGACGCCTTCGCCGCCAGCGTGGTCGCGAGCCGGAGCCAGTCGGTCGCGGCGTAGAACGTCGCACGGAGCGGCCGGCAGCCCACGTCCGCGGAGAGCGGCCGGATCTGCCGGTTCGACGTCAGGCGCTCCCACAGCGCCTCGGTCGCCTGCGGGTCGAGCGACGGGACGGGTGGCGACGACGCGGCCGTGCCCGGGCCGGCGAGCGTCCCCGCCACGGCCGCGCAGGCGAATGCGACGACGAGGAGCCGGACGCGGAGCATCGCGGCAGGCTACGCGAGGGCTGTGATGGAGCTATGAGGAGCGGCGTCCTGGCCGAGGACGTCCCTCAGCCCGTCGAGCGTGACGTTGCCGCCGGTGCAGATCAGCGCCACGCGCCGTCCTGCGAGCCGCTCTCGCAGCCGCAGCGCGGCGGCGAGAGGTGCGGCCGCCGCACTCTCGACGAGGTTCCGCGTGTGCTCGATCATGAGCCGCGTCGCCTCGCGCAGCTCGTCCTCCCCGACCAGGACGAAGTCGTCGAGGTGCTCCCACAGGATCGACTGCGGCAGCTCGAAGCCGACCCGCGTCGCGAGCCCTTCCGCTGCGGTGCCCATCCGGTCCTCGACGACGGCGCGCGCCCGCCACGAGCGGAACGCGGCCGGCGCGCGCTCCGCCTGGACGCCGATCACCTCGCAGCGCGGCGAGACGGCCTTCGCGACGATGCAGGCGCCGGCCGCCCCGCTGCCGCCGCCGATCGGGACGACGATCGCGTCGAGGCGAGGCTCCTGCTCGAGCACCTCGAGCGTGTGCGTCCCGACGCCGGCGATCAGCCACGGCTCGTTGCCCGAGTGGACGTACCGGTAGCCGTGCTCCTGCGCGAGCGCCTCGCAGTGCTCGCGTGCCTCGTCGAAGTCGCGGCCGTGCTCGACGAGCTCGACGCCGAGCGCACGCATCGAGCGGAGCTTCGCGGCGTTCGCACCGACCGGGACGCAGACGACGACGCGGGCGCCGAACAGCCTCCCCGCGTAGCCGATCGACTGGCCGTGATTCCCCGTGGAGGCCGTGACGAGGCCACGGGCGCGCTCGCCGGGCTCGAGCCGCGACACGAGGTTGAGCCCGCCGCGCACCTTGAACGCCCCGGTCGGCAGGTGGTTCTCGTGCTTGACGAGCACCTCGGCGCCGACGAGCTCCCCGAGCGACGGATACGGGTGGAGCGGCGTGCGGAGGAGATGCGGCGCGATCGCGCGGCGCGCTTCGAGGACGTCGACGAGGCCGAGCCGCGGCCATCCCGTGTGGTCGGACACGACTCGACGCTACACGGCCGGCTGCAGCGGGAAGACCGCCGTCAGCCTCGTCCCCGCGCCGTCCGGGCTGAGGATGGCGAGCGTGCCGCCGAGCGCCTCGACCCGGTCGACGAGACCGCCGAGGCCGGACGCCTCGTCCTGGCACTCGATGCAGGCACCGCCGATCCCGTCGTCGCGGACGACGACCGTGAGCGTGCTTCCGTCGTCGACGGCCCTGAGCCAGAGCCCCGATGCCCGGGCGTGCTTGACCGCGTTCGTGCACGCCTCGGAGGACACGTAGTACGCCGCCGCCTCCACGGCCTCGGGCAATCGCCGCGGGAGCCGGAGGTCGAGCTCGACCGGCAGCGCAGCCCGCGCCGCGCCCGCCCGGAGCGCCGCCTCGAGCCCGCGGTTCGCGAGCAGCGGCGGATGGAGGCCGCGCGCGAGCTCGCGAAGCTCGTCGATCGCGCCCTCGAGCTCCTCGAGCGCGCCGTTCGCCATCGCCCGGAGCGCCGGCTCGTCCACGAGCCTCGACTCGAGCGAGCGGAGCCCGAGGAGCGCGGCGGTGAGCCGCTGCTGCGCGCCGTCGTGGAGGTTCCGCTCGAGCCGGCGGCGCTCGGCGTCGGCCGTTTCGAGGATCCGGAGCCGCGACGCCCGCAGCTGGTCGAGCTTCGAGGCGAGGTCGCGATGGAGGCGGTCGCGCTCCATCGCGATCCGCATCAGCGGCACGAGCGTCGTCGTGAACTCGGGCACGTCGAGCAGCCGGGTGTCGTGGACGACCGCGCCGATCTTCCGGGTCTCGTAGCCGATCCAGGTGACAGTGGCTCCGGGGTGGGCCGCAGGCTCGGCGCCCGCCCCGCGGACGTCGACGTAGCGCTCGAGCTCCCAGTCCCACCAGTAGAGCTCGAGGCCCGGATCCTCGAGGATCTCCGCGAGCGCGGTCTCGACCTCCCCGGGCGTGGCGAGGTCGGGGATGCCCTCGAACACCCGCCCGATCGTGTCGAGCCACGAGACGACCTCGCTCACGGACGGGTTGTAGCGCGTGTTGCGGCCCGGCGCCAGGCCGGAGGAGGCGGGACGGTCCGCGACTGGTGTCCGACTCGAGGTCGGACACCAGTCGGCCTGCGACGACATCCTCTGGCCCGGCGGGCTACTTGACGGTGATGACGCCCTTCATCCCCGCGGCCGCGTGACCGGGGATCGTGCACAGATACGGCGCCTTGCCCTTCTTCAGCGTGACGGTCAGCGAGACCGTCTTGCCGGGCTTCAGCTTCGGCGTCACCTTCCCCGCGATCTTGAAGTCGTGCTCGAGCGCGCCCTTGTTGGTGACCTTGAACGTCACCTTGCCCTTGGTCACCGTCTTCTTCGAGACCGTGAACTTGAGCTCCGACGGCTTGCCGGCGGTCACGTTCACGACCGTCGCCGACGACGCGGCGGACGCCGGCAGCGCCATCGCCAGCGCCACTGCGGCGCTCGCGAGGACCGCCATCAACCCCTTGCTCGTCATGCTCCTCCCTCGGATCGACCTACCCTTCCGCACTATGCCTGGCGCTGCCGCCACCGGCGCCGGTCGGCCCGTAGGCTTCGGCGGTGGCCACCCGTCGCGACCACGCAGCCGCCTCGGCCCGCACGCGGGTCCGCCGCCTCCCCGAGCGCGGCCGCTACGACCGCGGAGCGATCGACGCCGTGCTCGACGCGGGTCTCGTCGCGCACCTCGGCTTCGTCGCCGACGGCCAGCCGCTCGTCATCCCGACGCTCCACGCCCGCGTCGAGGACGAGGTCTTCGTCCACGGCTCCGCTGCGAGCCGCACGCTGCGGACGCTCGCCGAGGGCTTTCCCGCCTGCCTGACCGTCACCCTCCTCGACGGGATCGTGCTCGCGCGGTCGGTGTTCGAGCACTCGACGAACTACCGCTCGGTCGTCGTCCTCGGGCGCGCGACGCCGGTCGTCGACCGCGACGAGAAGCTGGCCGCGCTCGAGGCGTTCACCGAGAAGCTGCTGCCGGGCCGCTGGTCGGAGGCGCGTGCCCCGACAGCGAAGGAGCTCAAGGCGACGAGCGTGCTCCGCCTGCCGCTCGACGAGGCCTCGGCGAAGATCCGCGACGGTGGCCCCGAGGACGGCGACACGCCCGACGCCGAGCTCGACGTCTGGGCCGGTCACGTCCCGCTCGTCGTGACCGCGCTCGAGCCCGTTCCCGACCCGAGGCTCCGGGCGGGGATCCCCGTCCCCGACGCGCTCCTCCCGTACCGCCGCCCCGGCCTCGTCGGATAGCGACATGTCATGGTGACCGCCCCTGCCTTCGACACCGTCGTGATGAAGTTCGGGGGGTCCTCGGTCGCCGACCCGGAGAAGATCCGCCACGTCGCGCGGCGTTTCGTGGACGCCAAGCGACGGGGGCTGAACGTGGTCGGCACCGTCTCGGCGATGGGGAAGACCACCGACCAGCTGCTCGCATTGGCCTCCGACGTCTCCCCCACGCCCAACCCGCGCGAGCTCGACATGCTCCTCTCGACCGGCGAGCGGATCGCCTGCGCCCTCGTCGCGATGGCGATCGACGACCTCGGCGAGGAGGCGGTCTCGTACACGGGCTCCCAGGCAGGGATCCTCACCGACGCCGCCCACACGAGGGCGAAGATCCGCGAGATCCGCGGCGATCGCATCCGCGCGTCGCTCGAGCAGGGGAAGATCGTGCTCGTCGCGGGCTTCCAGGGCTTCTCGCGCGACACGATGGAGATCACGACGCTCGGCCGCGGCGGCACCGACGCCACCGCGGTCGCGCTCGCCGCCGCGCTCGGCGGCGCCTGCGAGATCTACTCCGACGTGCCCGGCGTCTTCACGGCCGACCCGCGGATCGTCCCGAACGCCCGCAAGCTCCCGTTCGTCTCGTACGACGAGATGCTCGAGATGGCGGCGTCGGGGGCGAAGGTGCTGATGCTCCGCTCGGTCGAGCTCGCACGCAATCATGGGGTGCGCATCCACGCGCGCTCGACGTTCTCCGAAGAGGAGGGAACCTGGGTGACCGACCACGAGGGCATGGAGCAGGCGATCATCTCGGCCGTCACGCACTCCGAGACGGACGTCGTCTTCACGCTGACCGGGATCCCCGACCGCCCCGGCGTCGCGGCGATGATCTTCGACCGCGTCGCGGGCGCGCAGGTGAACGTCGACACGATCATCCAGAACGTCGTCCACGGGCGGGCGGAGATGTCGTTCTCGGTGCCCGCGGAGGACGTCGCCGCGACCAACGACGCGATCGTGTCGACGCAGAGCGACCTGGGCGTCTTCGCGGTGGAGACGAACGAGGGGCTCGGAAAGGTCTCGCTGATCGGCGCCGGGATGCGCTCGCACCCCGGCGTCGCGGCGACCATGTTCCGCACGCTCGCCGAGCTCGGGATCAACCTCGAGATGATCTCGACCTCGCCGATCAAGATCTCCTGCATGATCGACCGCGACCGCATCCCGGAAGCCGTGCGCGCGCTCCACGACGCCTTCGCCCTCGAGGGCGAGCCGCAGCCCGAGCCCACGATCTGAATTTGCCCGCCAGGCAGGAATCCGCAGAACGGAGTCCTGCGGCTTGATCCCCGCCTCCGGCGGGGCAGATCCCTGAAGGCGCCCGCTTCGCGGTCGCAACTGCCTCGGTGTGGCCGACAGCTTCCCGACGGCTCGGCAGGCTCCGAGCAGCGAACGCCGAACCGTGCGCCTATGAGCGACCGCACCGTCGAGACGCTGATCACGGCCGGCGTCGGGCTCGCCGCCGTGCTCCTCGCGCGCCTCCTCCTCGGAATCGCGTTCGAGCGGTACGTCGCCCGGCTCTCCGCCAAGGATCCCGGTCTGGCCGCCCGCCGGCGGACGACGCTCGGGTTCCTGCGCCGCGTGATCGTCGCGTTCGTCGCCGCGATTGCGATCTGGAAGGTGCTCGCGCTCTACCCGAGCACGAACCAGCTCGCGAACGCGCTCCTCGCCTCGAGCGCCGTCCTCGCCATCTTCGTCGGCCTCGCCTTCAACACGCCGCTCTCGAACCTCGGGTCGGGGATGCTCGTCGCGTTCGCACAGCCGCTGCGGATCGGCGACCGGGTCACCGTCGGCGACCAGACGGGCTTCGTCGAGGAGATGACGCTGCTCTACACGACGCTCGTCACCGACGACGCGCGGCGCGTGTTCATCCCGAACAGCCAGCTGACGGCGTCGATGATCGTGAACCGGACGATCCGCGACCCGCGACGCGTCGTGTCGGCCTCGTTCCCCGTTCGGCTCGGCGCTCCGGTCGACGAGGCGCGGAGCACGGTGCTGGAGGCGATCGACGGCCTCGAGGGCCTCCACAAGGGCCAGGGCAAGGTGCTCGTGGGCGACGTCAGCAGCGGCTCGGTCTGGCTCACCGCGACGGTGTCTGCGCCGCTCGATGCCGACGTGATCCAGCTCGGCTCGGACGTCCGCGAGGCCGCGCTCGGCGCCCTCGGCGAAGCCGGCTTTCTCGCCGCGTAGAGGAGCTCGCGGGGGAACCCATGGTTCCCCCGCGTCGCTACACGCAGTCGCGGAGGGCCTGCGCCTCTGGAAGCGTCTCGAGCCGCTTCAGCGTGTTGTTCTCGATCTGGCGGATCCGCTCGCGGGTCACCCCGAACGCGCGGCCGACCTCCTCGAGCGTGCAGGGCGCCTCGCCGAGGAGCCCGTAGCGCAGCTCGATCACCTTGCGGTCGCGTTCGGGCAACGATCCGAGGGCGAGCTCGATGTCCTCGCGGCGGAGCGAGAGCGAGGCCGTGTCGAACGGCGACTCGGCCTGGTCGTCCGGGACGAAGTCCCCGAGCGACGAGTCCTCCTCCTCGCCGATCGGCTTCTCGAGCGACACGGGAAGCTGCGCCATGCGCAGGATCTCGCGCACCTCCTCGACGGACATCTCGAGCTCCTCCGCGACCTCCTCGGGCCGCGGCTCGCGGCCGAGCCGCTGGACGAGCTGGCGCTCGATGTGGACGACCTTGTTCAGCTTCTCGACCATGTGGACGGGGATCCGGATCGTGCGAGCCTTGTCTGCGATCGCGCGGGTCACGGCCTGCCGGATCCACCACGTGGCATACGTCGAGAACTTGAACCCCTTGCGGTGGTCGAACTTCTCGACGGCGCGGATCAGGCCCAGTGAGCCCTCCTGGATCAGGTCGAGGAACGTGAGTCCACGACCCAGGTAGCCCTTCGCGATGGAGACGACGAGCCTCAGGTTCGCCTCGATCATGTGCTGCTTCGCCCGCTCGTCGCCGCGCTCGATCCGCTTGGCGAGCGCGACCTCCTGGTCTGCCGTGAGAAGCGGCACCT
>DATBIQ010000073.1:0-4789 GCA_036556865.1 Gaiella sp. | reverse complement strand
TCGAGAAGGCGCGCTCGCTGCTCGGCTTCGAGGCGCGGGTCGAGCTCGACGAGGGTCTCGAGCGGACGATCGCCTGGTACCGCTCGCGGCTCGGCGCCGCCGCGTGAGCCACGAGATCCGGCTCGCTCGGCCCGACGTCGGCGAGGCGGAGCTCGCCGCCGTCGCGAAGGTGCTCGCAGGCGGGCAGCTGACGATGGGGCCGCAGGTCGCCGCCTTCGAGACAGCGGTTGCGCGAGCGGTCGGCACCGCCGACGCGGTCGCGGTCTCCTCGGGGACGGCGGCGATCCATCTCGCGCTGCTCGCCCTTCGCATCGGCCCGGGCGACGAGGTGATCGTGCCCGCGTACACGTTCCCGGCCACGGCGAATGCCGTCGAGCTCTGTGGCGCGCACGCGGTGCTCGTCGACGTCGACCCCGCGACGTTCCTGGTGCGTCCGGAGCTCGTCACCGAGGCGGTCACGCCCCGCACGCGCGCCGTCCTCGCCGTCCACCTCTTCGGCCGGCCCGTCGCCTGGGAGGAGCTCCAGACGGCCGTTCCGCAGGACGTCGTGCTGCTCGAGGACGCTGCCGGGGCGCTCGGTGCGCGCTACCGCGGGACCCCGTGCGGTGCGTTGGGCCTCCTCGCGTGCCTCTCGTTCCACCCACGCAAGATCGTGACGACCGGCGAAGGGGGGGCGGTCACGACCGACGAGCGCGAGGTCGCCGCCGCCGTCCGCCGGTTGCGGCACCACGGCATCGCTCCCGGCGGGACGATGGACATCGCGTCGCCGGGCTTCAACTACCGCCTCCCTGACGTCCTCTGCGCGCTCGGGATCCCACAGCTCGAGCGGCTCGAACGGCTGCTCGCAGCGCGTGAGCGCGTCGCCGGCTGGTACACCGAGCGCCTCGAGCACCTGGTCGCGACGCCGTCGGCGGACGACGGCGACCGCCACGGCTGGCAGGCGTACGTGGTCGGCGTCGACCGGCGCGACGAGGCGCTTGCGGGCCTCCGGGCAGAGGGGATCGAGGCGCAGATCGGGACGTACGCGGTGCACCACCTCTCTGCCTACCGCGACCGCGGGTCGTTCCCCGGAGCGGACGAGGCGTTCGTGCGCGCCCTCGCGCTGCCCTTCGCCGGGTCGATGACCGAGGAGGAGGTCGACCGGGTGGCTTCGGCGCTCGCTCGGTACGCGTAGCCGACTCGGGACGGGGGAGGCGCGAGCCGCGCCCGCTTTGCGTCCGGTCTAGAGGCAGATGTCGTCCGGGCGAACCGGCACGCGTCGCAGCGGTCGGCCGGTCGCGTCACGGAGGGCCGACACGATCGCCGCGGTGGAGACGACGGTCGGCGGCTCGCCGACGCCCTTCAAGCCGTAGGGCGCGTCGGGCTCCGGCACCTCGACGAGCTCGATCTCGACGGGCGGCATGTCGAGCGCGGTCGGGATGAGGTAGTCGGTGAAGCTCGCGTTCAGGATCTGCCCGTCCCGTGTGACGATCTCCTCCATCAGCGCCAGCCCGAGGCCCTGCGCGATGCCGCCCTCGATCTGGCCCTCGACCGCGAGCGGGTTCACGGCGGCGCCGACGTCCTGCGCGGTGCCGATCCAGACAACGCGCGTGAGCCCCAGCTCGACGTCGACCTCGACGACGACCCGCATGGCTGCCACGGCGAGCGCGACGTGCGCGCGGTCGCCGGTGACCTGACCGGTCTCGGGGTCGAGCGGCGTCGTGCGCGGGTGACGGTAGACGCGTTCCACGTCCACCGCCCTGCCGCCCTGTCGCTCGCGCTCCTCGAGTGCCGCGCGGCATGCGTCCCGCACGGCGCCGGCTGCCATCCACGTCATCCGAGAGGCCGAGGCGGAGCCCGCGGAGCCGACGGCGGCGGTCGTGTGCGGCGCGAGCGCGACGTCGTCGGTGCCGAGCTCGGTGCGCGCGACCTGCAGGAGCACCCCGACCACCCCCTGGCCGACCTCCGCGGCCGCGGAGTGCACCACCGCGCTGCCGTCCTCCCGGAGCACGACGCGCGCTGCGCAGAAGTCGTCGAATCCCTCCGAATAGCAGATGTTCTTGAACCCGACGGCGAACCCGACGCCGCGGCGGACGCCCTCCCCGCGGGTCGTGTTCCCGGCGCCTCCCGGCAGGCGGAGCGGGTCGCGCGGGACGGCCTCCGCTCCGGGGATCGGCAGTGCGGCCGCTCGCCGGATCACCTCCTTCGTCGGCAGCGAGCCCGTCACGAGCTGCCCCGTCGGCAGGCGGTCACCCGGCTCGAGCGCGTTCAGCAGCCGTAGCTCGACGGGGTCGATCCCGAGCTCCGTGGCGAGGAGGTCCATCTGCGCCTCGGCCGCGAAGCACGTCTGCACCGCGCCGAACCCGCGCATTGCACCGCACGGCGGGTTGTTCGTGTAGACAGCCGTCGCCTCGACCAGGGCGTTGTCGACCCGGTACGGGCCGACCGCGAACGACGCGGCGTTCGACGCGACGGCGGTCGAGCTGGAGGCATACGCGCCGCCGTCGAGGAGGATGTGCATGCGCACGCAGGTGAGCCGGCCCTCGCGCGTCGCGCGGTGCTCGCAGCGGATCCGGGCGGGGTGTCGGTGGACGTGCCCCGTGAAGGACTCGGCGCGGTCGTACACCATCTTCACGGGCCGGGCGGTGTGCAGGGCGAGAAGCGAGCCGTGGATCTGCATCGAGAGGTCCTCGCGGCCGCCGAACGCGCCCCCGACGCCCGCGAGGTGGATCCGCACCTGCTCGGGCCGCAGCGCCAGGCACGGGGCGACCTGGTCGCGGTCGACGTGCAGCCACTGGGTCGCGACGTAGACGTCGACCCCGCCCTCGCCGTCGGGGACGGCGAGGCCCGACTCGGGGCCGAGGAACGCCTGGTCCTGGATGCCGAGCTCGTACTCGGCGGTGACGACGACGTCGCCTTCCGCCGCGGGGTCGCCGTGGCGGATCACCATGTGGCGGACGACGTTCGGGCGCGTGTCCTCCCGGTAGCCGTGGCCCATCGTCGGCCGGTCGGGGTGGAGCGGCTCCTGCTCGAGCGCGCGCTCCATGTCGACGACGGGCTCGAGCGGCTCGTACTCGACGGCGATGGCGGCGAGCGCCTCGCGCGCTTGCTCGGGGTGCTCGGCCGCCACGACCACGACCGGCTCGCCGACGTAGCGCACCCGGTCGATCGCGAGGACGGGCTGGTCGGCGAACTCCAGGCCGTAGAGCTTTGCGCCGGGCACGTCGGCGTGCGTGAGCACCGCGTGGACGCCCGGGACGCGCAGCGCCGCCGAGACGTCGATCGCCACGATCCGGGCATGCGCGTGCGGGCTGCGCAGCGTGTCGCCCCAGAGCATGCCGGGCGCCGAGAGGTCGCTCGCGTACTCGAACTCGCCGGTCACCTTGGGCACCGCGTCCTCGCGCAGCACGCGCTCGCCGATCCGGCCGACCGTCAGGCGGGTCCGCGTGCCGACCGCGCTCACGTGCGCTCCGCGGCGAGCCGCACTGCGTCGAAGATCTTCGCGTAGCCCGTGCAGCGGCACAGGTTGCCCGAGAGCGCCTCCCGGATCTCGTCGTCGGCCGGATGCGGAGAGCGCTCGAGCAGGTCGGCGACCGCGACGACGAGCCCGGGGGTGCAGAAGCCGCACTGCACGGCGCCCGCGTCGACGAACGCCTGCTGCACCGGATGCAGCCCGTCGTCGAGCGCGAGCCCCTCGACCGTCACGACCTCGTGTCCCTCCGCCTGGGCGCCGAGGACGAGGCACGAGCAGACGAGCTCGCCGTCGAGCAGCACCGAGCAGGAACCGCACTCGCCCTGCTCGCAGGCGTTCTTGGAGCCGGGGAGCTCGAGCGTTTCGCGGAGCACCGTGAGGAGGCTCTCGCCGCCCCACAGGTCGGCCTCCCGTGGCTCGCCGTTGACGGTCAGCGAGATCCTCACGAGCGCAGGCACCGCTCGAGGGCGCGGCCGGTGAGGACACGAAGCGCATGACGGCGGTACGCGGCCGTCGCGCGGACGTCGTCGATCGGCGAAGCCGCCTCGGCGAGACGCTCGGGCAGCGCGGCAGCGTCCGCGAGGGGGACCGTCACGCGACGGGCGGTGACTGCGGCCGAGCCGAACGCGGCCCTCGCCTCTCCTGCCTCGGTGTCGACGACGACCGCGAGCGAGCAGATCGCGATCACCATCGCGTTCCTCGGGCCGACCTTCATAAAGGTCTGTGCGCCGCCGCTCGGCCTCGCGCGCACGGCGGTGACCAGCTCGTCCGGCCCGAGGGCCGTGCGCTTGACGCCGAGGAGGAACTCATCGAGCGGCAGCACGCGGCTGCCGCGGACGCTTGCCAGCTCGACCTCGGCGCGCCCGGCGAGGAGCGGCGGGAGCGCGTCGCCCGCCGGTGAAGCGGTGCCGAGGTTGCCGCCGATCGTCCCGCGGTTCCGGATCTGCGGCGAGCCGACCGTGCGCGACGCCTCCGCGAGCGCGGGCAACAGCCCGGCGAGCGGTGACGCCATCGCCTCCGTGTACGTCAATGCGGCGCCGAGCCTCAGCGAGCCGTCGTCTTCCGACCAGCCACGGAGCTCGGCCACCTCGCTCAGATCGAGGAGTGCGGGCGGGCGCGAGTGGCCGAAGTTGAGCTCGACCATCACGTCGGTCCCGCCCTGGATCGGCCGCGCGTCGGGGTGCTCCGCGCGCACGCGAAGGGCCTCGTCGAGGTTCGAGGGGCGGAAGACGTCCATTGGGCGGAAGACAACCACACGACGGCCGCGACGCGGTTCCTGTCGGACGTCGGGTCCGACGCGAAGCCGGACTTGACGAGCACAAGGTATGTGAGTTATCA
>DATBIQ010000072.1:0-11124 GCA_036556865.1 Gaiella sp. | reverse complement strand
ACGACGTCCGGCCCCTCCAGGAGCGCTGCGGCAGAATCAGACGTGGGTGTGAGGAGATCGTCCATGCACCGGTGTGAGCCTTCGACGCGGCTAGGACCCCCGTGGCCGCTCCGGTTCAGGTTCGCCGGATTGTAGCCGAGTCCTGTGCTTGCCTCCGCGAAGCGGGAATCCGCAGGAGCGGATTCCCGCCGCTGATCCCCCCGCCTTCGGCGGGGGCACGTCGCTGAAGGCGTCCCGCTCCGCGGGCCGCAACGGCCCGCGCGTCGTTGCACGCCTGCTCCGCCGCGGAAACGGTTCGGCACTCGAATCGAGGTTGGGCTAGGCCTTCCCAGCCGCGCGCGCGAGGAGGTACGCCTGGACGAAGCCGTCGAGGGCGCCGTCGAGGACACCCTGGGCGTTGCCCATCTCGAAGTCGGTGCGGTGGTCCTTGACCATCTGGTACGGGTGGAGCACGTAGGAGCGGATCTGGCTCCCGAAGCCGACGTCGACCTTCGCGCCACGCTCCTTGGCGAGCTCGGCCTCCCGCTCTTCCTCCGCGAGCTCCGCAAGGCGCGAGCGCAACATCCGCATCGCCGTCGCCTTGTTCGAGGTCTGGGAGCGCTCGTTCTGGCACTGCACGACGATCCCGGTGGGAAGGTGCGTGATCCGGACCGCCGAGTCGGTCTTGTTCACGTGCTGCCCGCCGGCGCCGCTCGCGCGGTACGTGTCGATGCGGAGGTCGCTCTCGTCGATCTCGACGTCCTCGCTGTCGGGGAGCAGGGGCGCGACGACGACCTGGGCGAACGCGGTGTGGCGGCGGTGCGCGGAGTCGAACGGCGAGAGTCTCACGAGCCGGTGGACGCCGCGCTCGGCCTTGAACAGCCCGTACGCGTTCTCGCCTCGGACGAAGAGCGTCGCAGACTTCAGCCCTGCCTCCTCGCCCGGGCTCGCCTCGACGAGTTCGGTCTGGAAGCCGCGGTCGGCCGTCCAGCGCAGGTACATGCGGAGAAGCATCTCCGCCCAGTCCTGCGCGTCGGTGCCGCCCGTGCCCGCCGTGATCGCGACGACGGCGTCGCCTGCGTCGTACTCGCCGTTGAACAGCGCCTCCTCCTGCAGGCGGGCGAGCTCGTCGCGAACCGGAGCGACCTGCTCGGCGACCTCGCACTCGAGCTCCGGATCGAGCTCCAGGAGCTCCGTCGCATCGTCCACCTCGCGTCGGAGCGTCTCGTACCGCTCGAGCTTCCGTGTCACGCGCGCGTGCTCGGTGGAGATACGCGCCGCCTTGGCCTGGTCGTCCCAGAACCCGGGTGACCCCATCGTCTCCTCGAGCTCGGTCCGCCGGCGGCTCAGGGCGTCCGGGTCAAAGGTAGTCACGGACCCAGGCGAGCTGGGCCCCGAGCTCCACGAGCTGGTCGGCGACGGGTCTGTCGTCGGTGACTGCCATGCGGCGATCGTACCCGCCCGCACGGCCCGCCCCCCCCGAGGGCATTGCGCGCCTCAGCCGCCGCGGCGCACGAGAAGACGCAGCGCGAGGAGGCACGTCGCCATCCATGCGACGCCGAGCGACCACCCGGCGAGCACGTCCGTGACGTAGTGCACGTTCAGCACGACCCGGCTCGCGCCGATCGCCAGAGCGAGCCCGACTCCCGCGGAGACGGCGAGGACGCGCTCGGCCCGCGTTCGCGCGGCCGTCGCCACGAGGATCGCGAGCAGGCCGAACACCGCGGTCCCGGTCGCTGCGTGGCCGCTCGGGAACGACGCAGACGATGGGAGCGCGATCGCGCTTCCGACGTCGGGCCGCGGCCGACCGTAACCGTCCTTGCCCGTGAAGACGAGCACCTGCGTCCCGAGGATGACGACGACGAGGAGCGCGGCCTCGAGCCGCGCTCGTCGCGCGAGCAGCAGGAGCGTCGCGGCCCCGACGACGAGGGCCGCGCCGACAGCGCCGCCCAACCACGTGAACGGCCGTGCGACCCACTCGGCCCAGGACGGCATCGAGGCCGCGACCCAGGTCGCGACGTCGACGTCGAACTCGGAGAGGGGGCCGTCGTGCACGACGTCGGTCGCGATCGCCGCGTAGAGAAGCAGTGCACCGGCGAGCGCTGCGAGCAGCAGTCGCGTCGACGCGGCGACTCGCCAGATGTCGGGAGCGTCGATTCGCCGGGGGTCGGTCCGGGGGCCGACTCCTTCGTGCGTCTCGTCCCCACGCGCCCCCAGGGGGGCGGGACGGCCCCCTGGAGTCACGCTAGCGGTGATCTCGTCACGCATGTGTGCCGGGATCGTGCCGGGTTCGTCGCGCAGGCAACGCCGGCCCGACGCTCCCGCCATGTCGAGAGCGAGGGGCGCCCTTGCCGCCGAGACATGCGAGTGGGACGCTGCGCGAGATCCGAGCGCGTTCCCACGATTCGGCCGGCCGCGCGCTGAGCACCACTGCGGCTATGCGCCGTGGCAGCGCTTGAACTTCTTGCCGCTCCCGCACCAGCACGGGTCGTTGCGGCCGATGTCCCGGTGCTCGTTGACGACCGGCTTGGGCGAGCCCATCGGCGTCGTCGAGGGTGGCGCCGCGAGCGCCGTGGCGGCTCCTCCGCCGGCGGCGGCGATGGCGTCGGCACCCTGGAGCTGCTCGTGCTCATAGGCGAGCGCCTGCGGCGCGGCGACCGGCTGGAGCTGCTCCTCGGCCTCGTCCCGCTGCACCTCGACGTGGAACAGCGTCAGCACGACCTCCTCGCGAATCGCGCGCCCGAGCTCCTCGAACATCGCATGGCCTTCGCCGCGGTACTCGACGAGCGGGTCCTTCTGGGCCATCGCGCGCAGGTGGACGCCCTCGCGCAGGTAGTCCATCGAGTCGAGGTGCTCTCGCCAGCGCGTGTCGACGATCTGGAGGATCACGTAGCGCTCGATCTCGCGCATCAGCTCCGGCCCGAACGACTCCTCACGCTCCGCGTACGTATCGAGCGCGTCACCGACGAACTCCTCGACGAGCGCTTCGCGGCTCACGACATCGACCTCTTCGCTGAGCTCCTCGACGGTCATGTCCGTGCCGTAGAGGGCGTGCATCTGAGCGACGAGGCCGGCGAGATCCCACTCGTCGGTGGTCTCGGCGTCGGTGAACTGCGCGACGTTCGCGCCGATGACCTCCTCGATCCACCCCTCGATCTCGTCCGACAGGTCGTCGCCCTCGAGCACCCGGCGACGCTGCTCGTAGATCACGACGCGCTGCGTGTTCATCACGTCGTCGTACTTGAGGACGTTCTTGCGCGAGACGAAGTTCTGCTCCTCGACCTTCTTCTGCGCGTTCTCGATCTGGCGCGAGAGGATAGACGCCTCCATCGGCTGGTCGTCCGGGATCTTGAACCGCTCCATGATCCCGTGGATGCGATCGCCGGCGAACAGGCGCACGAGGTCGTCCTGTGCCGAGAGGTAGAAGCGCGTCTCGCCGGGGTCGCCCTGGCGGCCGGAGCGGCCGCGCAGCTGGTTGTCGATCCGGCGCGACTCGTGGCGCTCCGTGCCGAGCACGTAGAGGCCACCACGTTCCACCACGCCGTCGCCGAGCTTGATGTCGACGCCGCGGCCGGCCATGTTCGTCGCGATCGTCACCGCGCCCGGCTGGCCCGCGTCCTTGATGATCTCGCCCTCGCGCTCGTGCTCCTTCGCGTTCAGGACGTTGTGCGGAACCCCACGCCGCGTGAGGAGCTCGGACAGGTACTCGGACGTCTCCACCGCGATCGTGCCGACGAGCACCGGCTGACCCTTCTCGTGCCGCTCCACGATGTCCTCGGCGACCGCGGCCCACTTGGCGTCCTTCGTCTTGAAGATGAAGTCGTTCTCGTCGGCGCGTGCGACGGGGACGTTGGTGGGGATCTCGACGACGTGGAGGTTGTAGATCTCGACGAACTCCTTCTCCTCCGTCTTCGCCGTCCCGGTCATCCCGGCGAGCTTCTCGTAGAGACGGAAGTAGTTCTGGAGCGTGATCGTCGCGAGCGTGACGTTCTCCTCGCGGATCGGGACGCCCTCCTTCGCCTCGATCGCCTGGTGCAGCCCCTCGCTCCAGCGCCGGCCCTCCATGATGCGGCCGGTGAACTCGTCGACGATCTTCACCTCGCCGTCCTGCACGACGTAGTCGACGTCCCGCTTGTAGAGCGACTGCGCCTTGAGCGCCTGCGTCAGGTGGTTCACGAGCTGCACGTTCCGCGGGTCGTAGAGGTTGTCGATCCCGAGCGCGCGCTCGACCTTGTCGAGCGCCGTCTGCGCCGGCGAGACCGTCTTGAACTTCTCGTCGTACAGGAAGTCCGCGCCCGAGAGCTCGGTCTCGTCCTCGCCCTTCATCGCCTTGCGCGTGAGCGGCGCGCCCTCGAGCTCGCGGACGACGCGCGCGAAGTCGTAGTACGTCTTGGCGGCCGTCTCGGGCTCGCCGGAGATGATCAGCGGCGTCCGCGCCTCGTCGATCAGGATCGAGTCGACCTCGTCGACGATCGCGTACACGTGGCCGCGCTGGACCGTGCCCTCGAGCGAGACCGCCATGTTGTCGCGGAGGTAGTCGAACCCGAACTCGGAGTTCGTGCCGTAGGTGATATCCGCCGCGTACGCCTCGCGGCGCTGCGCGAACGGCATCATGTTCTCGATCCAGGAGACCGTGACACCGAGCCGGTCGTACACCGGCCGGTTCCACTCGGCGTCGCGCTTCGCGAGGTAGTCGTTCACCGTGACGAGGTGGACGTTGTCGCCGGCGAGCGCGTTCAGGTAGAGCGGCGCGCTCGCGACGAACGTCTTCCCCTCACCGGTCTTCATCTCGGCGATGTCACCCTCGTGCAGCGCGATGCCGCCCATCAGCTGCACGTCGAAGAGGCGCTGGCCCGACTCGCGCTTGCGCGCCTCGCGCACCGCCGCGAACGCCTCGTAGAGGACGTCGTCGAGGCTCTCGCCGTTCTCGATCCGCGCCCTGAACTCGGCCGTCTTCGCCAGGAGCTCCGCATCGGAGAGCGCCTCGAAGTCGGGCTCGAGCGAGGTGATGTACGCGGCCTGCTCGGCGAGACGCTTGAGGCGTCGGCCTTCGCCGATACGCAGGACCTTCTCGAACCGACCGAAGCTCTGGGTGGGCATGGTCAGAGGGTAGCGTGTGCCCGGCGCCGCGACGGGGGCGCATATTCTCCGTACGGTCTCCTCACGCCGCCGTCACGTGCCGGGAAGATGATGCCGGTGTGCGCCGGATCGCTCTCGTCGGGCTGCTCGCCTCGCTGGCCGTGCCGGCGACCGCCGCGGCGCTCCTCACGCCGGGCAGGACGGTCGCGAACGGGGCTCCGGTCACGGCGCTGTCCGTCACCCACCGGTCGGTCGCCTACGCCGTGGGCCGGACGAAGGCCGCCTGCGGCCAGGTTCGCCTCTGGGACACCGGGACCCGCGGCCTCTGGTCGTTCGGCGAGCGCACGATCGTCGGCTGTGAGGAGAACCCCAGCGGCGGCTACGGCATCGCCCAGGTGGCAGCGACCGGCCGGCGCATCTTCTGGGTGACGAACATCGGTGGCAACATCACCGACTACCAGCTCTGGACCGCGACGACGACCCGCCGGTCGGCGCGCCGGCTCGCCTTCGCCTCGGGCGAGACGGGAAGCGCGCCCGCGATCGTGCTCGGCGCCGGCACCGACGAGGGCGTGCCGTACGCCGTCGGGGACACGATCACGTACGTGAGCGCCTCGGGCGCCCGGCTCTTCAGGACGACGGTCGACAGTCCCGTGCGGCTGCTCACGTCGGCGAGGGGCGTCGGCACCGCGCGCGTCCTCGCCGCGCTCGCGGACGGCCGGGTCGTGGTCCTCTCGAAGGGCGGGAACGTGCTCCGCACGGACGAGTACGCGCCCTCTGCCGTGCGCGCGATCGCCTTCGCGCTCGTCGGACCCCTCGTCCAGGTGGGCGGCACGGTGAACGTCGGTCCCTACACGGGCGGGACGAAGGTCGCGCTTCCGAGCGGGGGGCTGCTGCTCGACTACCGGCAGGGGCAGATCGTCTATCGCACGGGAGTCGAGGCGCGCGCACGGCAGATCGCGACCGGCCGCGACGCGCTGCTCACGACGATTCCGCTGAAGCCGTGGCAGCCGATGCTCTTCTCGACCGACTGGGGCTCCGCCTGGGCGAGCGGGACGACGGTCAGCTGGCGGTCCGGCCCACCCGTCTGAGGCGGGCGGTCACAGGGGCGCGATCGCGACCTCCCACTCGGGCCCGACCAGGCGCGTGGCCGTCACGACATACGTGCGATGCCGTGAGCCGCCGAGCGCCTCGAGCTCCGGCACGCCTGCGAGCGTCGGTTCGCCGTCGATCCGTACCGTCCGCTCGACGCCGTTCCAGGCGAGCTCCACGGCGTCGCCGCCGGGATCGTCGACGAGCGTCACCGTCTCGATTCGACGGGCGCCGACGACCCACAGGCTCCCGCCGCGGCGCACGGCGTGCGCCCGGAACGGCGGCGCGAGCGCCACGGCGCTCCTGAGCGCGGAGAGATCCACCGTCGTGTCCTCGACCACGATGCGGTCGTCGTCGAGGACGACGAACCACGCCTCCTCACCGTCGACCTCGGGCGCGTCCACTGTCGCCACGAGATCCCACTCGCGGTGGCGGTGGAGCCCGTGGATCCCGACCTCGCCCCAGTGCGGTCCGGGATCGTGCGGCGCCCGCACCACGGGCTAGGTCTCGCTGCGCAACGCCTGTTCGATCTCCTCGACCGGCACCGGCTCGGGGGGAGCGACGCCCTGCGCGCGCCGGCGCGGCTCGTGCACCTTCTTGTCGCGCTCGCGCTCGACGAGACGCTCGAGCTTGTCGACGAGGAGATCGGTCGCTGCCTCGAAGGTTGCCGCCGCCTCGCGCCCGCGGAGGTTCGGGCCTTTCAGGTGCACTTCCGCCTCCACGACGTGGTCGTCGGCGATCCTCGGGTTCTTCTCGCGGTCGAGCACGACGTCGACGAGCGTCGCTTCGTGGAGGCGCCTCCCGAGCTTGGCGAACTTCGACTCCACGTAGCTCCGGACACCGTCGCTGACGTGCCCGCGTCGCACCGTGACCTGCAGTCGCATGGCGCCTCCTCTGGTTGCTCACCTCCAACGCTAGCGCACCGCGCGGGCGAGGCAGACGACGTCCACGCGCCGCGCGCCGGCGCGTCGGAGAACCGTCGAGCAGGCCGACGCCGTCGCGCCGGTGGTGTAGACGTCGTCCACCAGGACGACGCGCGGCGGCGCCTCGCACCGCGGGACGAAGGCGCCCCGAACGTTCGTCCGGCGCTCCGCGCGCGGAAGCCCGGCCTGGCGCCTGGAGCCGGCGGCGCGCGCGAGCAGCTCCCTCACGGGGAGGGCCCAGCAGCGCGCGAGAGCGCGCCCGAGCTGCGCCGCAGGGACGTGTCCGCGCTCGCGGCCTCGCTCGCGATCGCCCGGCACGAACGTCACCACGTCTGCGTCGGGGCGCATCACGACGTCGTCCACGACCGAGGCGAACACGCCGGCCAGGTCGCGCCTGCCTCGCTCCTTCCACGCCGAGACGAGCGTCCGGGCGCGGGCGTCGTAGAGGACGGCGCCCCGGGCCTGCGCGAAGCCGAGCCGTCTCCCGGCGCACTCGACGCACCTCCGCACCGGCCAGGCCCCTGGACAGCCGCAGCGCTCGCACACGGGCGGGGCGATACGGACGAGGCCGGCGAGGCAGGCATCGCAGAGCGCAGGGCCGGGGACGCCGCAGCCGGCGCACCGGCACGGAAGCACGAGACCGAGCAGGCCCATGAACCGACCGTACGGCCCGACCCGTCACAGGACCGTGCCGACTTCGCGCCGACTTCGTGCCGCTGCTACGGCTCGAGCACCGACGACGAGAGCATCTCCCGCAGGGCCCGCCGCGCCGCGGCGAGATCCACGGGCTCCTTGATCGGGAAGAACCGCCCGCGCGGCCCGGAGCGCGGCACGACGAGGTACGTCGTGTCGAGCTCCCACGACACCTGGTGGTAGAGGCGCTCGAGCTGGACGGCGTTGCGTCCGTCGACCGACTTGCGCACGTAGATCCAGCGGAGATCGAAGTCACGGTCGATCGCGTCGGTCGCGAGCGTCGTCGTGTTCGTGTTGAAGACCACGATGCGCTCCTGGTCGAAGCCCGCCGGGAACTGCGGCCCCTCGAGCAGCCCGAGCCGGCCGTCGACCCTCGCCGGAGCGCCGCCCAGGTCGCCCTCCTTGCGTGCCACCTCCGCCGTCATCGGGCGGCCGGAGAGGAGATGCGCGCCGACGACGACGGGGTCGAGCCGCGCGCCGAGGTTGTCGACGTTCGAGACCGCGATGTGCTCGACCCCGCGCCCGCGCAGCTCGTCGAGCGTGCCCGAGCGCCGCAGCGCGGGCAGGAGGTCCCCGTGGCCCGGAGCGTAGAGCGACGGCGACCCGTCCTCGAGGAAGAGCTTGCCGTCTTCGGCGAGCCGCAGCGAGACGAACTGCGAGAACCAAAGAGGCTGGGGCACGCCGAGCGTCGCGACGTGCGCGCGTGTTGCGTCCTCGGTCTGGAAGCTGGTCATCAGGGCGACGGGGATGTCCACGCCGAGCGCCTCCCCGAGCCGCGCCGTCTCGCCGAGCTTCCAGGAGAGGAAGCTGCGGCCGTCGAGCGCCTCCACCGCGCCCTTGACGACGCCGCCGAAGCGGGTCGCCATCCCGCCGGCGAGGACGACCTGCGCGATCGTGCCCGCGGTGAGCGCGTCGACACCCGCTCGACGTGCCTCGGTCCAGTCCGCGGAGCCGGGCTCCGGAAGCGGTGTCAGGTCGTCGTCGCTCGGCGGCTCGACGGTGCCGCTGGCGACGTTCGTCGCCGGTGACAGCTCGCCCGCCTCGACGGCCGCCCGAAGCCTGTCGAAGGTCTCGGGGTCGAACCCGTAGCGCTCGAGCACCGCGCGGGTCCGGGGATCGAGCTTCTCGAGCATCATCGTGCCGCTGCCGTCGCCCGCGGGAGCGTCTCGGCGTACGGCGCTCGGTGAACGCCGCGCTCGGTCACGATCGCCGCCACGAGCGAGGCGGGGGTGACGTCGAAGGCCGGGTTGCGGGCGGCGAAGCGCGCATTCACCTCGGACCCGTCCCGCTCCTCGATCGGGATCGCATCACCCGTGGGGGCCGACGGGTCGAGCGTCGACGTCGGCGCAACGACGACGAGCGGGATGCCGTGGTGGGCCGAGGCGACCGCGAGGCCGTAGGTTCCGATCTTGTTCGCGGTGTCGCCGTTCGCGGCGATCCGGTCGGCGCCGGTGACGACGAGGTCGACCTCCCCGCGCCCCATGAACGAGGCGGCCGCCGCGTCGGCGATCACGGAATGGGGGATGCCGAGCCGCTCGAGCTCCCATGCGGTCAGGCGCGCGCCCTGGAGGAGCGGCCGGGTCTCGTCGACCCAGACGTGCTCGACGAGGCCCGCATCCCATGCTGCGCGGATCGCCCCGAGCGCGGTGCCGTACCCCCCGGTCGCGAGCCCGCCGGCGTTGCAGTGCGTGAGCGCTCGCGTTCCCGGCCGGAAGAGCGCGAGGGCGTGCGCGCCCATCGCCCGGCACCGCGCGACCTCGTCGGCGTGGATGCGCCGGGCGTGCTCGCGGGTCGGGTCGTCGCGCATCGCCTCGAGCGCCCACCGCAGGTTCACGGCGGTGGGGCGCGAGGCGACGAGCGTCTCCTGTGCGGCGTCGAGGTCCTCCCCGCGCTCGGCCGCGAGCGCCATTCCGTAGGCGGCCGCGATGCCGATCGCGGGCGCACCGCGCACGGCGAGCACCCCGATCGCGTCGGCCACGTCGGCCGCGCTGCGGCAGCGGAGCTCGACCACCTCGTCCGGCAGCCGGCGCTGGTCGAGGACGACGACGGCGTCACCCTCGAGCCGGACGATCTCGTGCGGTTCGAGCTCCGAGCGAATCATGGACGGAACCCTAGGCGTGGCGGTCGGCGGTTGGTGTCCGACTCGATGTCGGACACCAACCACCCCACCTCACGTCCCCTCGTCCCAGCTCGCCAGGTACGCGGCCTGCTCTTCGGTGAGCTCGTCGATCGCGACGCCCATGGTCGCGAGCTTGAGCCGCGCGATCTCGTCGTCGATCTCCTGCGGCACGTCGTAGACCTTCCGCTCGAGCGACGCGGCGTTCGCGATCACGAACTCGGCCGCGAGGGCCTGGTTCGCGAACGACATGTCCATCACCTGAGCCGGATGCCCCTCCGCGGCCGCGAGGTTGACGAGGCGGCCCTCGGCGAGGAGGTACACCTTGCGGCCGTCCGCGAGCGTGAACTCCTCGACGAACGCGCGCGCCTCCCGCGTGTCCGTCGCGAGCGCACGCAGGGCGGGGATGTCGATCTCGACGTTGAAGTGGCCCGTGTTCGCGAGGATCGCACCGTCCTTGAGCCGGTCGATGTGCTCCTTGGCGATCACGTGCTTGTCGCCGGTCGCGGTGACGAACACGTCGCCGATCTCCGCGGCCTTCGCCATCGGCATCACCTGGAAGCCGTCCATGACGGCCTCGAGTGCCTTCATCGCGTCGACCTCGGTGACGACCACGTGTGCACCGAGGCCCTTTGCCCGCATCGCGACGCCGCGGCCGCACCAGCCGTAGCCGGCGACGACGAAGGTGCGCCCCGCGAGGAGCACGTTGGTCGCGCGGATGATGCCGTCGATCGTGGACTGCCCCGTGCCGTAGCGGTTGTCGAACAGGTGCTTGGTCTTCGCCTCGTTGACCGCGATCACGGGAAAGCCGAGCTTTCCGTCGCGCTCGAGTGCCCGGAGGCGGATCACGCCCGTCGTCGTCTCCTCGGTGCCGGCGATCACGTCGCCGAGCTGCTCGCGCCGCGCGGAATGGAGGATCCCGATCACGTCGGCGCCGTCGTCCATCGTGACGTGGGGCCGGTGGTCGATCGCGGCCTCGAGGTGCGCGTAGTACGTGTCGTGGTCCTCGCCCTTGATCGCGAACGTGCCGATGCCGTACTCCTCGACGAGAGCCGCCGCGACGTCGTCCTGCGTCGAGAGCGGGTTCGACGCGCAGAGGACGACCTCGGCGCCGCCGGCCTTCAGCGTTCGCATCAGATTTGCGGTCTCGGTCGTCACGTGCAGGCACGCGGAGACGCGGTAGCCGGCGAGAGGCTGCTCCCGCTCGAAGCGCTCGCGAATCGCGACGAGCACCGGCATCTGCCG
>DATBIQ010000071.1:0-3460 GCA_036556865.1 Gaiella sp. | reverse complement strand
AACGCCCTCGGCTCGGCCGTGCTCGGCGAGCCGCTCGGCGCGTCGAGCGTCGCGCTCGTGCGCCGCCGGCTCGAAGAACGCCTCGCCTGAAGAGGCGATTGCGGCCCGCGAGAGAGAGTCACGGGAAGCGCGAGTCGCCCGGCCGTCGATCCAGCGCCCCGCCGTCTCGGCAGCTCGACGGCAACGCGTAGGCGGCGCGGATCACGTTGCGCTCGGCGAGGCGCCGCTCGAACGCAGTGACGAGCAGGCTCCGCGCCTGCCGCTCGCCGAGGCCGAGCCGTACCGCGAGTGGCCCGGCCGCCTGGAGCGCCAGGCACTCCGTCACGCCCTCGCGGCGCTCTCCGGCGAGATGCACGGCCTCGTGGGCGAGCACGATGACCGCGTCGATCGTCCGCTCGCCGCTCTCCCGGCCGCGGAAGGCAAGGTCGTACAGCGTGCGACAGACGGTGGGGTCGAGGTAGGCGAGGGCGGACCGCGGGAAGGCGACGCCGAGCGTGTCGCTCCCCGCGCCCGTGAAGGAGTAGCCGTCGTCGCAGCGGACGCGCACCGGTGCGCCCGCGATGCGTGACGCCTCTGCCGTGAACCGCGCATGGGCCCGAGCGCGGTCGTCCGAGGCGAGCGCCTGCCACGTCGCGGCGCGATCGCTCCGCACGGCGAGCCCGACGACGATCGCCGCGAGGACGCCGCCGACGACCCACGCGAGGCGCCGGCGGGCGCGCTCGGGACGCGCAGGCGGCGGGAGAAAGCGGATGCCGTGCTCGTCCTCGACGAGCTCCCCGAACCCGAGGTCGGCGTCCTCGGGGCCGGGCGGGGCGCGACGGCTCCCCTGCCTCGGTCGCTCGGTGCGCCCGCGGAGGACGAACTCGACCTCCGCTGCGAGCAGGACGACGATCGGGAGCCAGACGGGGATCCACGCCCGAAGGTCGTCGCTGAAGAGCCACGCCACCACGAACACGAGGGCCGCGGCTCGGATGGAGGACTGGACCGTGCCGCGATCGACCTCGTAGCGCATGCCGGAAGCGTACGAGCGGGCCTCTGCGCAGCGAGTAGAGTCGCGCCGTGCCTGCGACCCTGATGGACGGCAAGGCGCTCGCCGAGCGCATCCGCGGCGAGGTCGCGCGCGAGATCGCAGAGCTCGGGCACGTCGGCCTCGCGACCGTGCTCGTCGGCGACGACCCGGCCTCGGACGTCTACATCCGGCTCAAGCAGCGCGCTGCAGCCGAGGCCGGCATCGACGCGCGCGACATCAGGCTGGACGCCTCGACGTCCGAGGACGAGGTGCTCGCGCTCGTCCACGACCTCAACGAGGACGACGAGGTCGACGGGATCCTCGTCCAGCTCCCGCTCCCCTCGCAGATCGACGAGACGACCGTCACGTACGCCGTCGCACCGCACAAGGACGTCGACGGGTTCCACCCGGTCAATGCAGGGAATCTCTACCTCGGCACGCCGCTGCACGTTCCTGCCACGCCCGCAGGCTGCATGGCGCTGCTCGCCGAGTACGGCGTCGACCCGAAGGGGAAGAACGCCGTCGTGATCGGCCGCAGCGAGATCGTCGGCCGTCCCGCAGCGATGCTGCTCCTCCACGCGCACGCGACCGTCACGATCTGCCACTCGCGCACCGTCGACCTCGGCGCGGAGGTGCGGCGCGCGGACATCGTCGTCGCCGCCGTCGGCGTGCCCGGGATCGTGACGGCGGACATGGTCAAGCCGGGCGCCGCCGTCGTCGACGTCGGGCTGACACGCACGGAGGAGGGGATCCGCGGCGACGTCGACCCCGCCGTCGCCGAGGTCGCCGGCCTCCTCACCCCGATGCCCGGCGGCACCGGCCCGATGACGATCGCGCTCCTCCTCGAGAGCGCCGTCAAGGCGGCCCGCTATCGGCGCGGGCTCCTTGCGTACCCGACGCTCTGACGATACGTTGTCCGCCGTTCGTGTATCTCGCGTCGGCATCGGCCGACGCTGTCCTCGGGAGGACGTTCGTTGTCTGTAGAGACGGGCACCGTCAAGTGGTTCTCGAACGAGAAGGGGTTCGGCTTCATCGCGCGTGAGGGCGGCGATGACGTCTTCGTCCACTTCTCGGCCATCAGTGGCGAGGGCTACAAGTCCCTGACGGAAGGCCAGAAGGTGGAGTTCGAGGTGGTGCAGGGGCCCAAGGGTGCCCAGGCCGCGAACGTCACGGCCGTCGGCTGAACTCGACGGTCATATGGCTTCCGCGGCGGGCCCGACGAGGGCCCGCCGCCGTCTTTCGGGCTTCTGGAAGGATGGATCGACATGGCGATCACGAGGGAACAGGTGCTCCACGTCGCGCGGCTCGCGCGGCTCGACCTCTCCGAGGCGGAGGTCGAGCAGCTGACCGCGGAGCTCGGCGCGATCCTCGACGCCGTCTCGAAGGTCTCGGAGCTCGACCTCGCGGAAGTGCCGCCGACGTCGCATCCGCTCGACCTCGTGAACGCGTGGGCCGAGGACGAGCCTCACGCGTCCCTGCCGCTCGAGGACGTGCTACGCAACGCGCCCGCGGCCGAGCGTGACATGTTCCGTGTGCCGCCGACCGGATGACCGCCGTCGTCGACACCCTGCGGCTGACCGCGGAGGACGCCGTCGGGCTCGTCGAGCGCGGGGAGGTCACCGCCGCGGAGCTCCACGGTGCGTACCTGGATGCGATCGGCGAGCGGGACACCGAGCTGCATGCGTTTCTCCGCACCGTCGACGAGGCGGACGGGAGCAGCATCCCGATCGCCCTGAAGGACGTGATCTCGACCCGCGGGGTCGAGACGACCGCTGGGTCGAGGATCCTCTCCGGCTACGTGCCGGTCTTCGATGCGACGGTCGCGGCACGCTGCAAGGCGGCCGGCCTGACGCTGCTCGGCAAGACGAACACCGACGAGTTCGCGATGGGATCGTCGACCGAGAACTCTGCCTTCGGGCCTTCGCGCAACCCGTGGGACCCGACCCGCGTGCCCGGCGGATCGGGTGGCGGCACCGCCGCGGCGGTGAGTGGAGGCCTGGCGCCGTGGGGCCTCGGCTCGGACACCGGCGGGTCGATCAAGCAGCCGTCGGCGCTGTGCGGGAACGTCGGCTTGCGCCCGACCTACGGCACGGTGTCGCGCTACGGGGTCGTCGCGTTCGCGTCGAGCCTCGACCAGGTCGGCCCGGTCGCGAAGACCGTGCGCGACGTCGCGCTCCTCTACCGGATCGTCTCGGGGCGCGATCCGTGCGACTCGACGACGGTCGACCTGCCCGCGGCCGTGGAGCTGCCGACGACGGAGCGTCTCGACGGCCTTCGCATCGGAGTCCCCCGGCAGGCCGTCGCGCTCGAGGCGATCGAGCCCGGCGTCCGCTCGTCGTTCGAGGCGGCCCTCGCGCTCGCGCAGGAGCTCGGAGCAGAAGTCGACGAGTGCGACCTGCCGCTGTCGTTCGAGTACGGGCTGCCCTGTTACTACCTCATCGCGCCGGCCGA
>DATBIQ010000070.1:0-15072 GCA_036556865.1 Gaiella sp. | reverse complement strand
GCGAGCTTGAGGTGCGTCCGCGCCTCGTCGTGGCGGCCCTGGTTGCGGAGCGTCCGACCCAGCGCGTAGTGGGCGTAGTCGTCCGCGGGCGAGAGCTCGAGCACCTTGCGGAACTCGGCCTCCGCCTCGGGCCAGCGCTTGATCCGGAAGTAGGCGATCCCGAGCGCCTCCCGGATCGACGCCTTCTCCGGCTCCAGGCGCTTCGCCTTCTCGAGCGCGACGGTCGCCTGAGCCGGCATGCCGCTCCGGAGGTGCGTCCGGCCCTGCTGGAACAGGTCGTACGCGGCGCTCATCGCGTGGAGGGGATCCCGCCCGGTCGGAGCGAGCGGAGCGAGAACGTGGCACGGAGGCGGTCACCCGGTGCCTCTCGCTCCGACGCGGCCGCGAGGACGCGGTCGAGCTCGCGGCGGGCGCGGTCAGCGGCCGACGCCGCGCGCGACGGCGGGCCGTACCGCGCCTCGGCGAGCGCTTCCGTGAGGGCCCGGGCGGGCGTGACGAGGACGCGCTCGGCGGCGTGTCGGAGGTCGCCGGGAGTGGCGTCGCGTCTCACGACGGCGCCCCTGTCGACGAGCGCCGAGACGAGCTCCGCGCGGACACCGGCGGCGAGCCGTCGAGGGTCGTCGCGGCGGAGCCGGATCGCGCGGCGCAGCCGCTTCGTCCCCACCAGGGCGGCCGCGGCGGTCAGCGGGAGACCGACGACGAGTGCGACCCACCACGGGAAGCCCGTTCGCGGCGCGGACGGGGCGACGGTGGGCGACACCGGCACGGACCGCCCCGAGGGCGCCGCGTCGAAGTCCAGGAAGCGCCCCGTGCCGAGCGCGCGGACCGCGTCGGCCGAGTCCGAGGCAAGGGTGTAGACCGCCGAGAGCGTCCCGCGCCCCGGCGTCGGGTCGAACGCGAGCCAGCCGAAGCCCGCGAACCAGGCCTCCACCCAGGCGTGTGCCTGGTGGTCGGTCACCGTCCAGACGCCGGCCTTCCACGTCCCGGCCGTGAAGCCGACGGCGACGCGGGACGGAATGCCGAGCATGCGCAGCATCACCGCCATCGCCCCGGCGTAGTGCTGGCAGTAGCCCGCGCGGGTCACCTCGACGAAGTCCACGAGCGGCGGGTTCGTCCTGCTCACGGGCGGGTGCTCCTCGTAGCGAAACCCGCCGCCGCTCCGGAACCAGCGCTCGAGGACGAGTGTCGCCTCGTAGGGCGAGCGGGCCCTCGCCGTGAGCCGGCGCGCGTCCTGCCAGAGCGGCCGGTATGCCCAGAGCGGCTGGTACAGCTCGTCCTCGAACACGCGATCGACCTTCGCGATCCGGCCGCGTCCGCCGTAGCCGGGAAAGCGCGCCCGTCCCATCTCGAGGTACCGGCCGGCCGCCGCGGGGTAGCGGGGTGGCGAGGCAGCGAGCGCTCGGGGCGTCGGCCGCGGCGCATAGCTCCACACCGTGTAGCGGGTGCCGCGCTGCAGGGGCCGGTGGGCGAGGATCACGCCGCCGCTCAGGAACGAGACGTCGCCGAGCTCCGGGCCGTCGATGCGCGCCGGCTCGGCGGCGGCAGGTACGCGCGTGTCCTCGAGCCCCTCGATCGTGACCTTCTGCTCGAGCCAGGCGCCCGGGCGGGCGTCGCGGCGGGGAACGAGGGGATCGGTCGGCAGCTGTCGATGCGCCTCGCCGATGTCCGTCGGGAAGAGGTTCTCGATCCAGCGGTCGCCCGAGAACGTCTCGAGGGTGGACATGCGCCAGTACTCGGCCCGTGCGGGCGCACGGACGCGGAGCACCACCGTCGGCCGGACGGGGAAGTCGATGCCGGCATAGCTCGCGTCCCACAGGAAACGGACGTCCGTCGTCCCGCCACCCGGGGCGAAGGGGTCCCAGCCTCGCCAGTCGACGTGCGAGGCGCCCGGTGTGAGGCCTGCGAGCGCCGCGCCGCCCGACGCCACGACGAGCGAGGCGGCGAGCCCCGCCCCGACGAGCGTCTGCCGTCCACCGCGGACGTTCTGCACGACCATCGCCCAGAGCAGGCTGGCGAGCGCGAGCGCACCGAGCAGCACCGCACGGCGGCCCTCGAGCAGGACTTCCGGAAAGCCGACTCCGACGGCGAGCGCGCCGGCGACGACGGCGGCGCGGCGGGTCGCGACCCCGAGCGACGCGACGAGCGCGAGCCCCACGGCGGCCGCGACGACGAGCCCGTGCAGCGAGGGGAACGTCCCCGGGTCGAACGGCGCCTGCACCACCGGGGCGTCGCGGAGCGCGTCCCAGGCGTTCGCGAGAGCCCGATGCGGCCACGTGCCGAACGCCACTGCGAGGCCGGCGACGGCAGCGACCGTGCACCCGGCGAGGAGCCACCGCACGTCGCGCAGCGCGGCGAGGAGGACGGCGAGCACGGCCGCGGCGACGAACCTCGAGCTCGCGGCCGGCTCCTCGAGCATCGCCCACGAGGCGATCACGACAGCGACGGCCGGCGCCGCGGCGACGGACGTCCGCAGCGAGAAGCGGTCAGCCAACGGCTCTCTCCCTGAGGCCGCCGAGCGCCTCGGCAAGCGGGGTCCCGTGGCGGAGGACGGCGAGCGCGACGCCCGCCGCGGCCAACCGCAGCAGCACGGGCGACGGCCCTGCGGGCGGACGGCCCGCATACGTCGGCGCATCGACTGCGACCAGCGCGCTCGACCGGCCCACCGCTGCCCGCGCGACGAGCGCGTCCTCGACCACCTCGGGACGGGCGGTGACGACGACCAGCTCGGGAACGGAGCCGAGCGGCCCGCGCGCTGCCACGAGGTCACGGAGCGGCGTCGCCGACGCGGGCTCGACCGCGGCCAGCGCGTCGAGCGCCTCGTCCCAGTCCCGGCCGGCGCTGCGGACGCTGTGCACTCCGGGTTGCGGCGCGCCGATCACGAGCAGCGCGCGGCGCGAGCGCAGGCCGTGCGTCCGGACGATCCCGGCCACAGCGCGGACGGCGTCGTCGAGGCTCGAATCCCCCGGGACCCCGGCGACCGAGCTCGCCTCCACGTCGAGCACGACCGCGATGCTGTCGCGCGGCGCGTCCTCCAGCTCTCGCACCATCAGGTCGCCGCGCCGCGCCGACGTCGGCCAGTGGACGGCCCGGAGCGGCTCTCCCTCCTGGTACTCGCGGACGCCGTGCGGCTCGAGCCCACTCGGGCGCCGCACGAGCGCCCGGCGGCCGCCCTCACCCCACGCGCCGGTCTCGGTGAACAGCGTCTCCAGCTCCGGAACGCGCGGCCGGACGGTGAGCGTCGACTCGTGGTCCACGGCGATCTCGGCCCGCGTGAGACCGAGCGGGTCGAGTGCGAGGAGCCGCCCGGGGCCGAGCCGGTAGCGCCCGCGCGGAGCGCACGCAAGCCGGATCCGCGCGCGGCCGTCCGGCCCGACGATGCCGCTGTGCTCGCCCAGCGTCCCGACGCGGTCCCGCCACTCGACGCGTGACGCGAGCCAGGCGCGACCTTCGAGCTCGGCCTCGAGCAGCAGCGGGTCGCCCTCGACGGGAGGGCCCTCCACGGGCCGGCGCTCGGCCGTCAGCGCGTTGGCGACGACCTGTGCCCAGAGGCGCCCCGCGACCGTCGCGAGCGCGAGCCCGAGACCGAGGATCAGGAGGGCCGTCGATCCGAGCAGCCATGCGCCCGCGAGCACGCAGACCGCGAGGATCCCCGCGCCGCCCGAGCGGCTCATACCGGGGCAGGCGTGGCCGCGAGCGCGTCGAGCACCACTTCCTCGACCGTCACGCCGGTCGCACGTGCCTCGGGGGCGAGGATCAGGCGATGTGCGAGCACCGAGACCGCGAGCGCCCGGACGTCCTCCGGGACGACGAAATCGCGACCCTCGACGAGCGCCCGTGCCTTCGCGAGGCTGAGCAGCGCGATCCCCGAGCGAGGGCTGCCGCCGAGCGCGATGCGGTCGTTGGCGCGCGTATGGCGCAGGAGCGCGACCACGTAGCGGTTGAGCGCCTCCTCGACGTGGACGCCGCGGGCAGCTCCGATCGCCGCGGTGAGCTCGGCGCGGCCGGCGACGGGCTCGAGGTGGTCGAGCGGTGGCTCGGTCGTCTGCTCGGCGAGCATCCGCGCCTCGTCCGCATGAGGCGGGTAGCCGATCGTCATCCGCACCGCGAAGCGGTCGAGTTGTGCCTCCGGGAGCGGGTACGTCCCCTCGTACTCGATCGGGTTCTGCGTTGCGACGACGAGGAACGGGCGCTCCAGGACGTGCGTCGCCCCGTCGACCGTGACCTGGGTCTCCTGCATCGCCTCGAGAAGCGCCGACTGCGTCTTCGGCGACGCACGGTTGATCTCGTCGACGAGGACGACGTTGGCGAAGATCGGGCCGGGACGGAAGCGGAAGACGCCGCTCTGGCGGTCGAACACGTTGACGCCGGTGACGTCCGCGGGCAGCAGGTCGGGCGTGAACTGCACGCGATGGAAGCTCAGCTCCAGCGAGCGGGCCAGCGCCTTCGCGAGCACCGTCTTACCGACGCCGGGGACGTCCTCGACGAGCACGTGGCCCTCGGCGAGGAGGCAGAGCAGCGGTAGCCGCAGCGTCTCCTGCGTGGCGTGGACGGCCGAGCCGAGGTTCGCGACGACGCGCTCGGCGAGCGCGGCTGCCGCGTCGCCCGCGACCTCGGGCCGAAGCTCCGCGCTCTCGCTCATCCGCCACCGTCGAGCAGCCGCTCGACCTCGTCGAGGATCGCCCGCGCGATCGCGTCCTTCGGCGCCTTCGCGACCGTCCGCTCGGCGTCCCGGGTCACGAGGACGACCTCGTTCTCGTCGCTGTCGAAGCCGATGTCGTCTCGCCCCACGTCGTTGTAGACGACGAGATCGACGTTCTTGTCCGTCAGCATCGCCCGCTTCCGGGCGAGGCCCTCCTCCCCGCTCTCCGCACCGAAGGCGACGAGCACCTGCCCCTCACGGCGCGCAGCGCCGAGCGCGCGCGCGACGTCGGCGGTGGGCACGAGAGCGACCGTCCACGGCTCGGCGGTCTTCGGGCGCTTCCCGGCGTGCGCCTCCGCGGGCCGGTAGTCGGCGACGGCGGCGGCCATCAGGACGACGTCCGCGTCGGCGCGCGCGAGGGCCTCACGGCGCAGGTCGGAGGCCGTCGGCGTGGGCACGAGCTCGACGCCTCTCGGGACCGGCACCTGGAGGTTGGCCGCGAGGAGCGTCACGACCGCCCCTCGCTCGCGCGCCGCCTCCGCGAGCGCGACGCCCATCCTCCCGGACGAGCGGTTCCCGACGAACCGGACGCCGTCGAGGGGCTCCCGCGTCCCCCCGGCCGTCACGACCACGCGGCGACCTGCGAGAGATGCCGCCGCCGGCTCGTTGCCGAGCAGCTCCTCCACGCGGCCCGCGATCGCCTCTGGGTCGGCCATGCGGCCCACGCCCACCAGGCCCTCCGCCAGCTCGCCCTCGTCGGGCCCGACGACGACCGCGCCGCGCTCGACGAGGAGCGCGAGGTTCGCCCGGGTCGCCGGGTGCTCCCACATCGCAGTGTTCATCGCCGGCGCGATCACGAGCGGCCCGCGGTGCGCGAGTGCCGTCTCCGTGAGGAGATCGTCCGCGAGGCCGTGCGCCAGCCGCGCGAGCGTGTTCGCAGTGAGCGGCGCGACGACGAGCGCATCCGCATCCTGCAGGTGCGGGTACGGATCTGCCGGCGGCGACCGCCGCGCGAGCGCCCAGAACGTCTCGGCGGTGACGAACCGCTCCGCTCCGCGCGTGAGCACCGGCGTCACGTCGTGGCCCGCGCGGACGAGCAACCGGACGAGCTCGCACGCCTTGTAGGCGGCGATCCCACCCGTCACGCCGACGACGATGTGCGCCACGTGCACATTGTGCAGGTGACGAAAAGCCTCGCTGCGCGCGCGTCGGCTACTGGCCGTCGTACGCGAACGTCAGCTTGCCGCGGGAGATCTCCTCCATCGCCATCGTGAGGTAGTTCTTCGAGCGCGACTCGACGAGCGGCGGCGGCGCGTCCTCCAGCCCGAGACCCTCGCCGAGCTGGTGGTGGTAGTTGTTGATCTGACGGGCCCGCTTCGCGGCCATGATCACGAGCGCATACCGCGACGGTGGGTCCGCGTCGGTGGCCGTGTGCGAGAGGAGCTCGTCGATGCGTGGCTCGATCATCGGTGCGCCATGGTACCTGCGAGCCTCAGCTCGCGTTCCACGATCGCCGAGAGGACCTCGGCCGCGCGCGTCACGTCGTCGTTGCGCACCATGTAGCGGAACAGGTGGGCCTGCTCGAGCTGGTAGCGGGCGAGCGTGATCCGGTCCTCGATCTCCCCCGTCGATTCCGTCGCGCGCTCGCGGAGCCGGCGCTCGAGCTCGTCCACGTCGGCGGAGATGAAGATCGTGCAGGCGCCCGGCACCTCGGCCTGGACGTGGAGCGCGCCCTCGAGCTCGAGCTCGAGCACGCAGACGTGGCCGTTGTCGGCGATCCGTTCGATCTCGGAGCGCAGCGTCCCGTAGCGCTTGCGGGAGACGTACTCGACCCACTCGAGGAACTCCCCTCGCTCGACGCGCGCCGCGAAGTCGTCCTCGCCCAGAAACCAATAGTCGCGGCCGTTCTCCTCGCCGGCGCGCAGAGGACGGGTCGTCGCGGAGATGGCCACCTCGAGCTCGGGCAGCCGCTCGAGCAGCAGGCGGATCAACGTTCCCTTGCCGGCTCCGGACGGGCCTGTGACGACGAAGACCGGTCGCACCGCCGCCGCCCGGCCGCCGTGGCCCGAGCTCACCTCTGGTTGAACAGATTGACGAGCTCTGCGCGCTGCCGCTCGGACAGGCCGCCGACCGTCTTCGACTGGCTGATCCGGCACTGGTTCAGCAGGCGAGCCGCCTTCACGCGGCCGAACTTCGGAACCGCCATCAGCATGTCGAAGACCTTCGCGGTCGAGACGTAGTCCGGGGGATCGAGGAGGATCGACTCGATCTGGACGCTGCCGTCCTTCAGGTCCTTCTTGAGCTGGGCACGTCGCACCCGGATGTCGTTCGCACGCTGGAGAGCCTCCATCCGCTGATCGAGCGACCGGGCCGGGGCCTGGGCGTGCGTCTTCGACGTGACCATGTGAGGCGCCGAGTCTAGCACTGTCTGGCCGCTGATCAAGCAGTACCGTTGGCGCCCGTTTGCAGGTGTTTTCCTATCTGGACAACGGAGTCGCGCCCGCTGACTTGCGAATTGCGAGCCCGTGGGCGGCCGCTTCCGCCTCGAGCTCCGCGCGGATGCGGCCGGGAGCGCCCGGGTCCGCGAAGAGGACGGTGCCGAGCGCGACGGCACTCGCGCCGGCGGCAACGAGCTCGAGCGCATCGAGCCCGGACCAGACGCCTCCCATGCCGACGATCGGCACGTCGACGGCCGCGGCGCAGGCGCTGACACAGGCGAGCGCGATCGGCTTGAGCGCGGGACCGGAGTAGCCGCCGACCGACAGGGCGAGCCTTGGGCGCATCGTCGCCGCGTCGATCGAGAGACCGCGGATCGTGTTGACGAGCGAGAGACCGTCGGCCCCGGCCGCCACGACCGCCCGCGCAGCGGCGGCGACGTCCCACTGGGCCGGGGAGAGCTTCGCGTACAGGGTCTTCGACGTCGCGCCCCGCGCGGCGGCGACCAGCTCGGCCGCCGTCTCGGGCGCCTCCTCGACGTTCGGGCACGAGAGATTGAGCTCGATCGCGGCCACCCGGTCGTCGCCGTCCAGCTCCGAGCAGCAGCGGCGGAAGTCGTCGGCCGAGAAGCCTCCGACCGAGACCCAGAGCGTCGTGCCGAGCGCCCCGAGCCGTGGCAGGTGGTCGGCGACGAACGCGTCGATCCCCGGGCCCTGGAGGCCGATGGAGTTGAGCATCCCGTGCTCCGTCTCGGCGATGCGCAGGGGCGGATTCCCGCGCCGCGGCTCGGGCGTGATCGTCTTCGTGACGAACACGTCGAGCGACCGCGCGACCTCGGGCGCGACGAGCGCGTCGAGGCAGCCGGACGCGTTGAGGAGCGGGACGGTCATGCCGCCGCCGTCAGCACGGGACCGTCGACGCACAGCCTGCGGTACGCCCCGTCGACCTCGATCACACACCCGTAGCACGCGCCGTATCCGCAGGCCATCGGCGCCTCGCGAGCGAGCTGCGCTCCCGGCACGAGCAGCTCGAGCACGTCGAGCATCGGCTCGGGCCCGCAGGCCAGCACGTCGCCCGGGTCGTCCGGCAGCGCGTCGGTGACGAGGGTGGGGTCGAGCACCACCTCGGCGTTCGGGACGAGCGCGGCCGCCTCGGCGTGGTGACGCGTGCGGAAGCCGAGGAGCGCGGGCGGCGCGCCCAGGCGCTCGGAGAGGTAGGGAAACGGCGCGACGCCGATGCCTCCGCCGACGAGGAGCGGGCGTGCGACGGTCAGGTCGAAGCCGTTTCCGAGCGGCCCCGTGACCCGGATCGCGTCCCCGGGGGAGAGCGCCGCGATCGCGGTCGTCCCGGCCCCGACCGGGTCGACGAGGAACCCGAGCTCGCCCCTCGGCGCGGTGCAGAGCGAGAAGGGGCGCGGCAGCACGCGCCCGGGCGCCTCGAGCATGAAGAATTGCCCGGGCGCGCCGGCCCGCAGCCCACCGCGCCCGAGACGAACGAGGCTGTACGGGCCGACCGCCTCGTTGCCGCGCACCGTGAGCCGTTCGCTGCGCAACGGCTCAGCCAACCGTGTGTCGACTCGACACGAGCGTTGTCACGCGCCGCTACCGATGCGCTCCTGAAGGGACATCGTCGCCTCGGCGCGGGCGTTCGCGATCGCGTGCACGGCGGCGGCCGCCCCCGCGACGGTCGTGATGCAGGGCACGCGGGCGATCAGCGCCGCCTCGCGGATCAGATACCCGTCCGCCCGGGCGCCCGACCCCTGCGGGGTGTTGACGACGACGTTGCAGCGGTGCTCCCGGATCAGGTCGACGACGGTGGGGTCGCTGGGGCCGGCCTCGGCCACCTTCCCCACCTCGTCGACGTCGAGACCGGCGGCGCGGAGCGTGCGCGCGGTCCCCTCGGTGGCGACGAGCTCGAAGCCGAGACCGGCCAGTGCGGCGGCGATCGGGGCGATGCTCGCCTTGTCCGCGTCGCGGACCGAGAGGAACGCGGTGCCGGACGTCGGCAGCGGCCGGCCGGCCGCTCGCTCGGCCTTCGCAAAGGCGGTCGGGAGGTCGGACGCCGTCGCCATCACCTCACCCGTCGAGCGCATCTCGGGCCCGAGCACCGGGTCTGCGCCGGCAAAGCGCGCGAACGGCAGCACCGCGGCCTTCACGCTCACCTCGGCGGGCCGCGGCGGCTCGAGCTCCAGGGCGGCGAGCGAGTCGCCGTGCGCGAGGCGGCACGCGGCCTCGACGAGGTTGACGCCCGTGGCCTTGCTCGCGAAGGGAACGGTGCGCGACGCGCGCGGGTTCGCCTCGAGGACGTAGACGGTGGAGTCCGCGATGGCGAGCTGGACGTTGAGCAACCCGACGACGCCGAGCGCCGGGCCGAGGCGCCTGACGACGTGCTCGACCTCGAGCGCGTTCGCGAGCGTCAGCGACTGGGCGGGCAGGACGCAGGACGAGTCCCCCGAGTGGACGCCCGCCTCCTCGACGTGCTGCATCACGGCGCCGATGTAGACGTCCGTGCCATCACAGAGCGCGTCGACGTCGATCTCGATCGCGTTCTCGACGAACCGGTCGATGAGCACCGGCCCGCTCACGGCGCCCATCGCGGCGCGGAGGTCGTCCTCGCCGTCGCAGATCCGCATCGCGCGACCCCCGAGCACGTACGAGGGCCGCACGAGGACGGGGTAGCCGATTTCGCGTGCCGCGGCGAGCGCCTCGTCGGCGCCCTCGACGGTCGACCACGGCGGGCAGCGGATGCCGAGGTCGCGCGCGAGCGCGCCAAAGCGCTCTCGGTCCTCCGCGAGGTCGATCGCGGCGTGCGGCGTGCCGAGGATGCGGTAGCCGCCGGCCTCGATGTGCCGCGCGAGCCGCAACGGCGTCTGGCCGCCGAACTGGGTCACCACGCCGACCGGCTTCTCGCGGTCGAGGACGGCGAGCACCTCCTCCGGCGAGAGCGGCTCGAAGTAGAGGCGGTCGGACGTGTCGTAGTCCGTCGAGACGGTCTCGGGGTTGCAGTTGACCATTACCGCCTCGTAGCCGAGCGACCGGAACGTCTGCACGGCGTGGACGCAGCAGTAGTCGAACTCGATGCCCTGGCCGATCCGGTTCGGGCCCGAGCCGAGGATCACCACTCGCGGCTTCGTGCCGGTGGGTGGGCCTTCGTCCTCTTCGCCCCAGGTCGAGTAGAGGTAGTTCGAGCCCGCCTCCACCTCCCCGCCGCACGAGTCGACCCGGCGGTAGGCCGGCTTGATTCCACGCGCGTACCGCGTGCGCCGCACGTCCTCGCCCGACGTCCCCCACGCCGCGCCGATCGAGTCGTCGCCCCACCCCGCCCGCTTCGCGCGCCGGATGTCGCCGGTGCGCAGCTCGCGCTTGGCGGCCTCGAGCTGGCCCACGAACCACGGGTGGAGCCCGTCGGGCAGGTCGTCGATCGTCGCCCACGGCGTGCGTGAGCCCGGCTCGAGCTCCCGCGAGCCGAACGCCTTGAGGAATGCCTCGGTGAACGTGCGGCCGATCCCCATCGCCTCCCCCACCGACTTCATCTGCGTCCCCAGCGTCACGTCCGCGCCCGGGAACTTCTCGAAGGCGAAACGCGGGAACTTGACGACGACGTAGTCGAGGGTCGGCTCGAAGCTGGCGGGCGTCGTCTTGGTCAGGTCGTTCGGGATCTCGTCGAGCGTGTAGCCGACCGCGAGCTTCGCCGCGACCTTCGCGATCGGGTAGCCGGTCGCCTTCGACGCGAGCGCAGACGAGCGCGAGACGCGGGGGTTCATCTCGATCACCCGGAGCTCGCCCGTGTCGCGGTGGCGCGCGAACTGGATGTTCGAGCCGCCGGTCTCGACGCCGACCGCCCGGATCACGGCCGCCGCGGCGTCGCGCAACTCCTGGTACGCCTCGTCCGAAAGCGTCATCTGCGGGGCGACCGTGACCGAGTCGCCCGTGTGGACGCCCATCGGGTCGAGGTTCTCGATCGAGCAGACGATCACGACGTTGTCGGCGCGGTCGCGGATCACCTCGAGCTCGAACTCGTCCCAGCCGCGAATCGACTCCTCGACGAGGACCTGGCCGATCGGGCTCTCCGCGAGGCCCCGCTCCACCTGACGGCGGAGCGAGGCCAGGTCTTCCGCAAAGCCCCCTCCGTGACCACCCAGGGTGAACGCAGGACGAACCACGGCGGGGACAGGTGCGCCGTCGAGGTCCGAGAGCGACTCGACGATGCGCGACTCCGGGACCTCGAGCCCGCAGCGTTGCACCGCCTCGCGGAACAGCTGCCGGTCCTCGGCCCGGCGAATCACGTCGACCCGCGCGCCGAGCAGCTCGACGCCGAGGTCGTCGAGGATGCCGGCCGTCTCGAGCTCGATCGCGAGGTTGAGCGCGGTCTGGCCACCGAGCGTCGGGAGGAGCGCGTCGGGCCGCTCGCGACGGAGCACGTCCGTGACACCCTCGAGATCGAGCGGCTCGATGTACGTGCGATCGGCGAAACCGGGGTCGGTCATGATCGTCGCCGGGTTCGAGTTGACGACGATCGTGCGGTAGCCGTCCTCGCGCAGCACCTTGAGCGCCTGGCAGCCGGCGTAGTCGAACTCGCATGCCTGCCCGATCACGATCGGCCCCGACCCGATCACGCAGATCGAATGGAGGTCGCGCCTAGCCGGCATGCGTCAGCTCCTCCACCCAGCGCTCGAGGATCGGCCAGGCGTCGTGCGGGCCCGGGCCGGCCTCGGGGTGGAACTGCACCGACTGTGCGCGCAGCTCCGGGAACGCGAACCCCTCGACCGTGCCGTCGTAGAGCGAGACGTGCGTCTCCTCCGTGCCCTCGGTCGGGACGACTGCGAAACCGTGATTCTGGCTCGTGACGAGCACGCGGCCGGACCGCTTGTCGAGCACCGGATGATTGGCGCCGCGGTGGCCGAACGGGAGCTTGGTCGTCTCGTGGTCGGTCGCGAGCCCCATCAGCTGGTGGCCGAGGCAGATGCCGAGCATCGGGACGCGGCCGAGCGTCTCGCGCACGACCCGCGTCTCCTCGACGAGCGGTGCCGGGTCGCCGGGGCCGTTCGAGAGGAGCACCCCGTCGTGCGAGGCGAGCTCGTCGGGGTCGCAGACGTGCGGGTAGACGGTCACGGCTGCGCCTGCGGCTGCGAGGCGCCGGAGGATCGACCGCTTGAGCCCGTAGTCGACCACGGCGACGCGGACGCGCCCCTCGGCACCGGCGACGTACGGCGCCGGCGTCGAGACGTTCGCGACGAGCGCCGAGCCCTCCATCGTGGGCTGGGCACGCACCTGCTCGAGCGCGTCGGGGGGCCCGAGCGTCCGCTCGTCCGCGACCGCCATCCCCCGCATCGCCCCCGCTTCGCGGAGGCGCAGCGTCAGGCCGCGCGTGTCGATCTCGTCGAGCGCGACGATCCCCCGCTCGGCGAGCCAGAGCGCCCAGTCCTCGCCGCCGAGACGGCGCATCAGCACCGCGCGGGCGTGCGGCGTCTCGGACTCGAGCCGGGCGTCCGCGACGCCGTAGTTGCCGATCATCGGCGCGGTGAAGCACACGAGCTGCGCCGCGTAGCTCGGGTCGGTCACCGTCTCCTGGTAGCCGGTCATCCCGGTCGTGAAGACGACCTCGCCGGACGCGACGCCCTCTGCGGCGACCGAACGCCCCGGGAAGAGCGTGCCGTCCTCGAGCAGCAGGTAGCCGGCGGGCGGCGCGCTCATGCGGCGAACACGACCCGGCCGTCGGCCACGGTCTTGACGACCGTGCCGGTCAGCGTCCGACCGAGGAGCCACGAGTTCGCCGAGCGCGAGCGGAAGCCGTCCTCCCGCACCGTCCACTCGGCGTCGAGGTCGAGCAGGACGAGGTTCGCCCGCTCGCCGACGGCGATCCGGGGCACGGGCAGCGCGAGCGCCCGCGCCGGCCCGGCCGACATCCGGTCGAGCACGGTTGCGAGCGGCATCTCGCCCGTCCGGACGAGGAACGTATTGAGCGCGGCGAAGGCCGTCTCGAGGCCGGTGACGCCGAACGGCGCCTCCTCGAACGGCGCGTCCTTCTCGTGCCTCGCGTGCGGCGCATGGTCGGTCGCGACGCAGTCGATCGTCCCGTCGAGCAGGCCCTCGACGAGCGCGCGGCGGTCGTCCTCGGTGCGAAGCGGCGGATTCATCTTCACGTTGGCGTCGAGCGTACGGACCACCTCGTCGGTCGTGCACAGGTGATGCGGGCTCGCCTCCGCGCTGACGCGGACGCCGCCCATCCGTGCGCGCCGGACGGCGTCGACCGACTCGCGCGCCGAGAGATGCTGCAGATGCACCGGGCGGCCCTCGTACGCGGCGAGCGCGAGGTCGCGCTCGACCATCAGGCTCTCCGCGACCGACGGCCAGCCGGCCAGCCCGAGCTCGGCCGAGACACGGCCCTCGTGCATCTGGCCGCCGTACGAGAGGCTCGGCTCCTCGCAGTGCAACGCGAGCGGCCGGTCGGCGACGGCGCTGTATGCGAGCGCGCGCCGCAACAGCCCGGCGGACGCGACGGGCCTCCCGTCGTCCGTGAAGGCGATGGCGCCGGCCGCCGCGAGCTCCGCCATCTCGGTCAGCTCCTCGCCGCGCTGACCCTTCGAGATCGCAGCCGTGAAGCCCGTCGGCACCACCGCCTCCTCGTGGGCCTGCTCGACGAGCGACTGGAGCACGGCGGCGGTGTCGACGACCGGGTCGGTGTTCGGCATCGCGACGATCGCGCAGTACCCGCCCGCGGCCGCCGCCTCGGTCCCGGACGCGATCGTCTCCTCGTCCTCCCGGCCTGGCGTCCGGAGATGGACGTGCGGGTCGACGAACGCCGGCGCGAGGACGAGCCCCTCCGGCGCCACCGCGACGCTCTCGACCGCGGTCACGATCCCGTCCTCGACCGTCACCTTCGCCGGCCCCTCGAGCCCCGACGCAGGGTCGATCGCCCGGGCGCGGATCGTGAGCGAGTCACGCCGGCCGTTCCGGCAGGCGAGCATCACGCGACCTCCAGCACCGGCTCGGCGACCGCGAGCCCCGGCGCCGTGAGCAGGTCGTAGAGCACGGCCATCCGCACGACGAGCCCCGAGCGGACCTGCGTCGTGACGAGCGACGCGTCGGAGTCGGCGACGCGGGGGTCGATCTCGACACCGCGGTTCATCGGGCCTGGATGCATGACGACCTGACCCGGTCGCACGCGGCCCGGCGTGACGCCGTAGAGCGTGGTGTACTCGCGCAAGGACGGCACGTATGCCGCCTCCATGCGCTCGGCCTGCATGCGCAGGACGTAGACGACGTCCACGTCGGCGATCGTCTCGATCGAGTGGCTGACCGAGCACCCGAGCGCCTCGATGCCCCGCGGAAGCAACGTCGGGGGTGCGACGAGCACGGCGTCCGCTCCGACCAGCACGAGCGCCTCGACGAGCGAGCGGGCGACCCGCGAGTGGAGCACGTCGCCGACGATCGCGACGCTGACGCCCTCCAGACGGCCGAGAGCCTCGCGAATGGTGTAGAGGTCGAGCAGCGCCTGCGTCGGGTGCTGGTGCTTGCCGTCGCCCGCGTTGACGACGTGCGCCGCCGTCGCTCCGGCGACGAGGTGCGGCGCTCCGATGTGCGGGTGCCGGACCACGATCACGTCCGGGTCGTACGCGGCGAGCGTGAGCGCCGTGTCGCGGAGCGACTCGCCCTTGTCGACCGACGAGCCGGACGCGCGAAGCACCATCGTGTCGGCCGAGAGCCGCTTCGCGGCGAGCTCGAAGCTCGACAGGGTGCGCGTCGACGACTCGTAGAAGAGATTGATCACGAGCCTCCCGCGGAGTGTCGGCAGCTTCTTCAGCTCGCGATCGAGCGAGCGCTCGAGGCCACGCGCCGTGTCGAGGATGCGCTCGGCGTCGGCGCGCGTCAGGTCGCCGACGCCGAGGAGGTGCCGTCGCGTCCGCTCCGTCATTCTCCGTCCTCCTCTCCGGCCGGCTCGAGCAGCACCCGGTCCAGACCGTCCACCTCCACGAGCTCGACGCGCACCCGCTCGCC
>DATBIQ010000069.1:0-11596 GCA_036556865.1 Gaiella sp. | reverse complement strand
ACTCGGCTACAATCCGGCGAACCTGAACCGGAGCGGCCACGGGGGTCCTAGCCGCGTCGAAGGCTCACACCGGTGCATGGACGATCTCCTCACACCCACGTCTGATTCTGCCGCAGCGCTCCTGGAGGGGCCGGACGTCGTCGCGACGGAGACGAACGGCTCGGGCGCCGCCCCGCCGACGGCGATGATCGTCTTCGAGGACGTCCGGAAGGTCTACGACCCGGACGTCGTCGCGCTCGACCGCGCCTCGTTTGTGATCGAGAAGGGCGAGTTCGTGTTCGTCGTCGGGCCTTCCGGGTCGGGCAAGTCGACGATCATCCGGCTCCTCCTGAAGGAGCTCGAGCCGACGACCGGCAGGATCATCGTCGGCGGGCGCGACCTCACGCGCCTCAAGCGCTCGAAGGTGCCCCTGCTGCGCCGCAACGTCGGGTGCGTGTTCCAGGACTTCAAGCTGCTGCGCGACCGCTCCGCCTTCGAGAACGTCGCGTACGCGCTGCGCGTCCAGGGGGAGTCCTCGACCTCGATCCGCAAGAAGGTGCCCGAGGTGCTGGCGCTCGTCGGGCTCGCGCACAAGGCCGGCTCGCGCCCGGACGAGCTCTCCGGCGGCGAGCAGCAGCGCGTCTCGATCGCCCGGGCGGTGGTCAACCATCCACCGCTCCTGATCTGCGACGAGCCGACCGGCAACCTCGATCCCGACACGTCCGTCGGGATCATGCAGCTGCTCCATCGGATCAACACCGCGGGGACGACGATCCTCATGGTCACGCACGACCGCGAGATGGTCGACAAGATGCGCAAGCGCGTGATCGCGCTCGACAGCGGCAAGGTCGTGCGCGACGAGCGGCGCGGCGGGTACGAGACCGAGTGAGCACCGCATGAGCCGCTTCAAGCTGGTCGTCTCCGAGGCGTTCCGTTCCATCGGCTCGAACATCTCGACGTCGTTCGCGGCGACGATGACCGTCCTGATCGGGATGTTCCTGCTCGGGCTGCTCATCGCCCTCGGCTCCTGGGTCGTGTCGTGGTCAGACCACGTGAAGGAGCAGCTCCAGGTGAAGGTGTTCTTCGTCGAGGACGTGACGCCCAAGCAGGTGAATGCGGTCGGGGCGTTCCTGCGGACGGACGACCGGATCAAGGACTACCAGTTCGTCTCGCGCACCGAGGCGCTCCAGCGGATGAAGAAGCGGTATCCGGAGCTCACGGCGAACTTGCCGACGAATCCGCTCCCCGACTCCTACGAGATCACGCCCAAGCGGGCGGAAGAGGTGAAGCAGCTGTCGACCGCGATCCGGGGGCAGAAGTTCGCGGGCGTGGAGCGGGTGAAGGACGGGCAGCAGACGTCGAAGCGGATCCTGCAGGTGGCGCGAGTGATCGAGGTGGTGTTCCTCGTCGCCGTCGTCGTCCTCCTCGCGGCCTCCGTGCTCCTCATCGCGAACACGATCCGGCTCTCGATCTTCTCCCGCCGCCGCGAGATCGAAGTGATGAAGCTCGTCGGCGCGACGAACTGGTTCGTGCGCGGCCCGTTCATGGTCGAGGGCCTCGTGTGCGGGCTCGTCGGGGCGCTCGCCGCCGTCGTGCTCCTCCTGATCGGCAAGGAGGTCGCACTGCCCTCGATCCTCGGCCACATCGACTCGTCCGACGACGTCAAGGCGCTCGGGTTCACCGTGACCGCCCTCATTCTCCTCGCCGTCGGCCTGGTGGTCGGCGCCCTCGGCTCCGGCCTCACGCTGCGCCGCTACCTCAAGGTCTGAGGCAACGCGACCGGTGTCCGACTCGAGGTCGGACACCAGGGGCCCCCGCGGCTACCGTTGCCCGATGGCACGAAGCCGCCGGTCGCGCCCTCCGCGGCGCCCCTCGCGCGCCGCTCGCCACGCCCGCGCGAGCGGCGCGTACAAGCGCGCGGCGGTGAAGAAGGCCGAGGACCGGATCGAGATCCGACTGCCCGAGCGCCGGAGGCAGCCGGAGACGGTTGTGGCGCACCTCGGGCCGACGAACTCCGGCAAGACGCACGACGCGCTCGCCTTCCTCGCCGAGCGCGGGCGCGGCGTCTACGCCGGGCCGCTCCGGATGCTCGCGCAGGAGGCACACCGGCGCCTCTCCGACCAGCTCGGCCCAGGGAAGGTCGGTCTGATCACGGGCGAGGAACGTGTCGACGACGACGCACCCATCCTCTGCTGCACGGTCGAGATGGCGCCCGGGTCGGGGGACGTCCTCGTCCTCGACGAGGTGCAGTGGGCCGACGACGAAGAGCGTGGCGCCGCCTGGACGCAGCTCCTGCTGGCCGGCGAATACCGACATCTCCGCCTTCTCGGCGCGCTCGACGCGCTTCCGCTCGTGCGTCACGCCTTCCCCGATGCGGAGCTCCGCGTCCACGAGCGCAAGCTCCCGCTCGAGTTCGTCGGCGCACGCCAGCTGCGAGCGCTCACGCCCGGGACGGTCGTCGTCGCCTTCAGCCGCAGGGCCGTGCTGGCGCTCGCCGGTGAGATCAACCGGCTGCGACCCGACCGGGTCGCCGTGCTGTACGGCGCCATGCCGCTCGCGTCCCGGAGGGAGGAGATCGATCGCTTCCTCCACGGCGCCGCGGACCTGTGCGTCGCGACCGATGTCCTCGGCCACGGCGTCAACCTCCCGTGCGAGACGCTTCTGTTCGCCGAGACGACGAAGTTCGACGGCGAGCAGCGGCGCGATCTCCTGCCGTGGGAGCTCGCGCAGATCGCCGGGCGCGCCGGCCGCTTCGGGCTCGTCGAGCGCGGGCACGTGGGCGTCCTGGTCGGGGTTCCCTGGGCGAACGCCGACCCGGGCATCGTCGAGTCCGCGCTCGAGCCCCACGTGCCGCTGCCGGAGGGCCATCGCGGCTATCGCGTCGTCGACGAGGCACGCATCGGCCCGCGCCTCGGCGACCTCGGCGTCGAGGACCCACGCGACCTCGACGCCGCGCTCGCGGCATGGCATCGCGTCGCAACGCGACAGTGGGCGCACGAGGGCTGGCTCGCGGTCGAGTCGCTCGCGCCGATCCGGGGGCGCCTGGCGATCGTCATGCGCCATCTCCGCGAGCGCGGGCGGCGACTCGGCCTCGAAGAGACGTGGCAGCTCGTCAATGCGCCCGTCGACCCCGAGGGCGGCGAGCTGCTCGGCGTGCTGGCGCTCGCCGTCGCCGGCGACCGCGCCCAGCGCCCGCTCCTCCAATTTCTGCTCGATACGTCGCGATTGCGCGATGCCACCCTCGAGGAGGCCGAGGAGGCGGGCCGCGTGGCGGCGATCCTCCGCTGGTTCGCGCTGCAGTATCCGGGCGTCGGCGGCGTCACGATCGAGCGTGCCGCGGACCTCGAGCAGGCGGCCGCGGAGCGTGTCGTGCGACGGCTCGCCGTCGAGGTGCGCGACGGCACGATCGGCCGCTGCCGCTCGTGCGGGAGGAGTTGCCCGCCGTGGTTCCCGCTCTGCGAGCGCTGTGCGCGCACCGGCCGCAGGTAGGCGAGAAGGCGCAAGTCACACTGTGTCACGAGACCGCGTTACGTCACGTGGCGCGTTTCGTCACTGGCCGGGTTCTGTCATGCCGGATGTCGCGCGAAGCCGCATCACCGTCGCGGTCGTGATCGCGTAGGACGTGATCGCGACCGCATTCGAGATGATCAACGCGGTGTTGCCGAGCGCGACGCCGTAGGCGAGCCAGAGCACGAAGCCCGCCAGCAGGACGAGCAGGAACGGCAGCGAGACGTCCGCCGACGAGCCGCGCACGACCATGTGACGTACCTGCAGGAGCGGCGACAGGCCCATGGCGACGCCGAAGACGGCTGCAGCGACGCCGAGACCGGTGGTGACGTTCAACGGAGACCTCCGAACGGACGAGGGACGGCGACGGTGGCCGTCTCAGTCGCGGAGGTCGCCGCGCTCGCGATCCTCGCCGTAGAGCGGTGGCCGGAGGTCGAGCGCGTCCACGGGACGAGACTAGCCGAACGCCTGATATAGAGACGCCGTGGACGTCGCCGAGCTCCGAGCCCTTCCGCCGCTCGCCGGGATGAGCGAGGTGGGTATCGCCCGCGTCGCCTCACGTGCCGCGACGTTCCACGCGGAGGAGGGCCGCGTTCTCGCGCTCGAGGGCGATCCGGGCGCCGGCATGTTCATCCTCTGCGAGGGCACGATTGCCATCGAGCTGCGCTCGGGGACTCTCGAGCTCGGGCCGGGCGACTTCTTCGGCGAGCTCGCGCTGCTCGTCGACGACGGAGCCCGCGTCGCCCGGGTGCGCGCGACGACGCCGGTTCGCTGTGTCTCGATCCCCCGCGAGGAGTTCCTCACGCTGGTCGAGACCGAGCCGAGCTTCGCGCTGCACATGTTGCGGGAGCTCGCACGCCGCCTCACAGAGGCTCGCGCCACCTGAGCCCCGCACAGGCCGCGGCTACGATCGCGCCGTGTCCGGGACGAAGACGATCGCCGAGAACCGCCGCGCACGGCACGACTACCACCTCCTCGAACGGCTCGAGGCGGGTCTCCAGCTGACCGGGACGGAGGTCAAGGCGCTCCGCGACGGCGGCGCTCAGATCGCACAGGCGTACGCCGAGATCCGCGACGGGGAGGCTTGGCTCGTCGGCGCGTCGATCTCCGAGTACGCGCGCGGGAACATCGCGAATCACCGCCCCGAGCGCGACCGGAAGCTCCTCCTCCACCGCCGCGAGATCGACTCGCTCTACGGCATGGTGCGAGAGAAGGGCCTCACGATCGTCCCGACGCGCCTCTACTTCAAGGACGGACGCGTGAAGGTCGAGCTCGCGGTCGCGCGCGGCAAGGAGCGGATCGACAAGCGCCGCGACCTCGCCGAGCGCGACGCGAAGCGTCAGATGGAGCGCGCGCTCAAGGCGCGCCGCTAGCGCTCTCGATCGCGTCGTTCAGGACGTCGACGGCCCAGTCGACGTCCGGGGTGGTCGTCTCGTCCCACCGCGAGACTTCCGCTTTCGCCCACCGCGCCCAATCGGCCATGGCACGGCCCTGCGCGATTCCGAGCGACGCCACGAGTGCGTTGACGTGGATTCGCTCCGGGAACGGCCCTTCGCCGCGAGCGTAGTCGCGGCCGAGGGAGGCGAAGTGCTCGACCTGGGAGGCGCCGTCCGCCTCGAGGCGCTCGAGCGCGGCGATCAGATCCGCTTTCGTGCCCGAATTGCCGAACAGGATGCGGAGGTGCACCTCCGATTCCATCCGCTGGGCCGCCGGCGGCGTGGCAAGCCATTCGCGGAACGCATCGCGTCCCTCGTCGGTGATCGAGTACACAGTGCGCTTTCGTTCGCCGTTCCACTCCTCGCGCGCCTCGGCGAGCCCGGCGTCGACCAGACGCTTCGGCTCCGCGTACAGGTTGCTCTCCGCGCGGGGCCAGAAGAAGTGCAGGGATCGTTGGAGCTGCTTCGCCATCTCGTAGGTCGCCCATGGTCTGACGGCGAGGAGGCCGAGGATCGCATACGAGGTGGTGGTGAGCTGACGGTTTGACATTTGCTCCTCATAGGAGTATATCTTACTCCTGTAAGGAGCGTCCTGACAGGAGTAAAAGAGGAGGAGCCATGCCTCGTTCGTTTCCCGCTCTGAGCCGCATCGTCGCGACGGTCGTCCTCGCGGCGACCGTCGCACTCGGCTTCGCATCGGCCGCGCGCGCCGACGACTGGGGCCGGCACGCGGCTGCGGCGCACGCGTCTGCGTCGCTGGATCCGGCAATTCGCACCGCGATCGCAGCACGCCACGTCGATGCGGCCGCAACTCCCGACGTCGAGGCCACGACGCCGATCCTCGACGAGGGGTTTGCGTGGGGCGCCGCCGCGCTGGGCGTCGGTGTCGGCATCGTGGCGATGTGTGCCGTGTTCGGCTGTGTCACGCTCGCCCGACACGATGGGCGACTGCGCAATGCCTGAACGCGAGGCGGGGATCCGGACGTCCACGCGTCCGGATCCCACCGCCTTCTCCGTCCGTCGCGCGGTGAGAGGCGAGCTCGACGACATCGCCGACCTCTTTGCACCGGGGCTCCAGCCGTACCGCGGGGGCGCCGGCGACTGGATCCTGGATGCCTATCTCGCAGACCTCCTCGACGTCCGCGGCCGGTTCGACGTCGCGGAGACCTATGTCGCCGAGCGAGACGGGAGGGTCGTGGGGTCGGTCGCGTTCTACCCGGACGTCCTCCTCGAGGGATGGAGCAACCTTCCTGCCGGCTGGGCCGGCTTCCGGGCGCTCGTCGTCGACCCACACGCTCGTGGCGGAGGTATCGGGCGCGCACTCGTCGACCGCTGTGTCGAGCGTGCACGCGAGCTCGGACGACCGACGCTCGGGATCCACACCGTTGCGCTGCTCACGGATGCGGTGCGCCTCTACGAGCGGGTCGGGTTCCGACGGTGCCCCGAGTTCGACCTGCGCGCGGCCGATGTGTTCTTCGCCGAGAGCGGTGACGACCTCACGGGGCTCGCGTTCAGGTACGACCTCGGTTGAGCTCCGCGAGGGCGCGACTCACGCGAGCGGCCCACGCACGGTCACGGAGCCCGGCTCCACGACGTAGCCGTACCGCTCGTTGAGGCGGCGGATCGGCTCGTTCCGCTCTTCGTTCTGGGTCTCGAGACGCTCGTAGCCGTGGCCCTTCGCCCAGGCGATCTCCGCCGCCTTCAGCGCGCCGGCGATGCCGCGCCCACGCCATGCCCGCCGGACGCCGGTCATGTCGTGCATCGCCACCGTCGGCCGGGCGAGGGAGAGCGCCAGCTTCGCGTAGGCGACGACCTCGCCGCCGGCGAGCGCGAGGAACGTCGCCTCGGGCCGGTCGCCCGCCCCCTGCATGTCCATCGACAACCACTCCTCGAAGGGCGCCAGCTCCGCGTCCTCCTCGCCCGGGACGTCGGGATACGCCTCGCGCGCGACCTCGTACATCTCGCGCTCGACACCCGGCCGCTCGGCCCAGGTGACGATCTCGATCCCCGCCGGAGGAGCCACCGCCGGCGTCTCGGTCGCCCGCAGGTCGAGGACGAGCATCGAGTTGCGGCCGACCTCCACGAACCCGCGCCGCTCGGTCCACGCGAGCGAGTCCCGGTCGACCTCCTTGACCGGCCCCATCAGCTCCCGGTACCCGAGCTGACGGGCCCACGCCGAGAGCTCGGCGAGCAGCGCCGAGCCCACACCGCGACCGCGCTCGGCGCCGACGACGCGGATCTCGCCGCGCGCCACTCCCTCCGGCGAGTGCCAGCCGCCGACGCCGATCGCCGTGCCGACGTCTCGTGCCTCGTCGCTCGCGAGGAGCCAGATCGTCTCGCGCGCCTGGCGCTTCCAGTCGAGGTAGCCCTCGACCGTGTCCGCCTCGTCGAGCGCTGCTCTCGCGACGCCGATCCAGCGCGCGAGCGCGTCCTCGTCGACCTCCCGAATCTGGGTCATGAGGGCGCAGCCTACGGCAGCCCGCGGGCAGGCCGGATAGTAGGCTGGACCCGGCCACTCGACGAAGGGAGGCAGGATGCGGCACGTTGCGCTGACCGTGAACGGGACGCGGCACGAGCTGGACCTCGAGCCGCGCGAGTTGCTCGTCTACGTGCTCCGTGAACGACTCGGCCTGACCGGGACGAACGTGGGTTGCGACACGTCGTCGTGCGGCGCCTGCACCGTCCTGCTCGGGGGCGAGTCGGTGAAGTCGTGCACGCTGCTCGGCGTCCAGGCCGATGGTGCGGAGATCACGACGATCGAGGGACTTGCCGGCGACGGCGAGCTCCATCCGGTGCAGCGGGCCTTCCACGAGAACCACGCGCTGCAGTGCGGCTTCTGCACGCCAGGCATGGTGATGGCCGCGGTGTCGCTGATCGAGCACGGAGAGGCGACCGACGAGGCCGCGATCCGGCTCGGCCTCGAAGGGAACCTCTGCCGCTGCACCGGCTACCACAACATCGTCCTCGCGGTGCAGCAGGCGGCCGGCGTGATGGAGAGGGCGTCGTGAGCGCCACCGAGGAGAAGACGGCATACGTCGGCTCGCCCGTCAAGCGGCGCGAGGACCAGACGCTCCTCACCGGCCGCGGGACGTACGTCGACAACATGGCGCCAGTCGGCACGTTGTCGATGGTCGTCGTGCGCAGCCCCTACGCGCACGCGCGCGTGAAGTCGATCTCGCTCGACGCGGCGCGCACAGCGGACGGGGTCGTCGCGGTCTTCTCGGCCGCCGACCTCCAGGACGACTGGAAGGCGGCGATGCCGTGCGCCTGGCCCGTGACCGAGGACATGAAGAACCCGCCGCACTACCCGCTCACCGACGTCGCGCGCTACCAGGGAGACGGTGTCGCTGTGGTGCTCGCCGACACGCGGGCGCACGCGAAGGACGCGGCCGAGCTCGTGGAGGTCGACTGGGAGCCGCTCGACGCCGTCGTCGACGTCGCAACCGCGCTCGAGGACGGCACGCCCCTCGCGCACCCGGACCTCGGGACGAACGAGTGCTACGTCTGGCGGCTCGACACGGACGCGACCGGACAGGCGATCGACGAGGCCGAGGTCGTCGTCACGCGTCGCTACTACCAGCCGCGCCTGATCCCCAACGCGATCGAGCCGCGCGCCGTGCTCGCCGTTCCCGGCGCCGCAGGCGAAGTGACGCTGTACGCGGCGACCCAGATCCCGCACATCCTCCGCCTGCTCGTCGCCGCGACGCTGGGCATGAGCGAGGCGAAGCTGCGCGTCGTGGCCCCGGACGTGGGAGGCGGCTTCGGCTCGAAGCTCGACGTCTACGCCGAGGACCTGCTCGCGGTCGCGCTCGCGCGGCGGCTCGGCCGGCCCGTCAAGTGGACGGAGGAGCGGTCGGAGAACTACGTCGCCACGATCCACGGTCGCGACTTCGTCACCGAGTACACGCTCGCCGCGACGAAGGACGGCACGATCACGCACTGCCGCGCGAAGGTCACCGCCGCGATGGGCGCGTACCTCCAGCTCGTCACCCCGGGCATCCCGCTGCTCGGCGCCTGGATCTACGCCGGCCCGTACGCGATCCCCAACTACAGCGTCGAGTTCACGGGCGTGTTCACGAACACCACGCCGACCGACGCGTATCGCGGCGCAGGGCGTCCCGAGGCGACGTACGTGATCGAGCGCACCATGGACGCGCTCGCCGAGGAGCTCGGCATGGACCGGGTCGAGCTGCGGCGGAAGAACTTCATCAAGGAGTTCCCCGCGACGATCGGGTCGGGGCTCACGATCGATTCCGGTGACTACGTCGCCTCGCTCGACAAGCTCCTCGAGCACCTCGATCTCGACGCCCTCCGCACGGAGCAGGCGAAGCGGCGCGAGAACGGCGGTCCGAGGCAGCTCGGCATCGGGTTCTCGACCTACAACGAGATGTGCGGGCTCGCGCCGTCGCGGATCCTCGGCGCGATCCGGTACGCGGCGGGCGGTTGGGAGCAGGCCACGATCCGCTACCTCCCGACGGGCTCCGTGCAGGTGATCACCGGCACGTCGCCGCACGGGCAGGGTCACGAGACGTCCTGGGCGCAGATCGTCGCCGACCAGCTCGGCTGCGACATCGACGCCGTCGAGGTGCTCCACGGCGACACCTCGGTGTCGCACGCAGGGCTCGACACCTACGGCAGCCGCAGCCTGCCGGTCGGCGGCGTCGCGCTCTGCTACGCGGCCGACAAGGTGATCGACAAGGCCCGCCAGATCGTGGCCCACCAGCTCGAGGTCTCCGCGGACGACCTCGACTACGCGAACGGGACGTTCACGGTCAAGGGCTCGCCGGACAAGGAGATGACCGTGGCGGCGGCGGCCTGGGCCGCGTTCGCTGCCCACGACCTGCCGGACGGGATGGAGCCGGGCCTCGAGGCGACGGCGACCTACGACCCGCCCAACTTCTCGTGGCCGGGCGGCGCGCACGCTGCCGTCGTCGAGGTGGACACCGAGACGGGCGACGCGCGACTGGTCCGGTACGTGGCGATCGACGACGTCGGCACCGTCGTCAACCCGCTGATCGTCGACGGCCAGGTGCACGGCGGCATCACGCAGGGCATCTCGACGGCGCTCTACGAGGAGGGCACGTACGACGAGACCGGGTCGCTGCTCACCGCGAATCTCGTCACGTACCTCGTCCCGTCCGCCGCGGAGCTGCCCTCGTTCGAGCTCGACCGCACCGAGAGCCGGAGCCCGACGAACCCGCTCGGCGTCAAGGGGGTGGGGGAGACGGGGACGATCGCCGCGGCCCCCGCCGTGATCAACGCGGTGCTCGACGCTGTCTCGCACCTCGGAGTCAAGGACATCCAGATGCCGGCCACGCCCGAGCGTGTCTGGCGCGCGATCCAGGAGGCGAAGGCGTGATCCCTGCACGGTTCGACTACGACGTCGCCGAGAGCGTCGACCACGCGATCGAGCTTCTCGGCGCGGGCGGCGGGGACGCGAAGCTCCTCGCCGGCGGTCACTCGCTGATCCCCGCGCTCAAGCTCCGCATCGCACGTCCGGCGAAGCTCGTCGACATCGGGCGGCTCGCCGACCTCTCGTACGTGAAGGACGGCGGGACGCACATCGCGATCGGCGCGCTCACCCGGCACGCGGCAGTCGCCGCCGACGACACGCTGGCCGAGCACTGTCCGATCGTGTCGTTCACCGCCGGTCAGATCGGCGACCCGCAGGTCCGGCACTGCGGCACGCTCGGCGGCACGCTCGCGCACGGCGATCCCGCGTCGGACATGCCCGCGGTGATGCTCGCCCTCGGCGCCGACCTCGTCGCGCGGGGGAAGGGCGGCGAGCGGGTCATCCCGGCGACGGAGTTCTTCACCGGCGTCTTCGAGACCGCGCTCGCACCCGACGAGGTGCTCGTTGAGGCGCGTGTCCCGAAGCTCGCCGGGTCGACCGGGTGGAGCTACGTCAAGGCGAACCGACGCGCGCAGGACTGGGCGACGGTCGGCGTGGCGGCACTCGTCCACCGCGACAACGGCGCGATCGCGGGCGCCTCGATCGGGCTCGTCAACATGGGGGGCACGCCGCTACGCGCGAAGGCCGCGGAGGACGCCCTCGCCGCCGGCTCGTCCGCGGCGGACGCGGCGCTGCTCGTCACCGACGGCGCCGAGCCACCGAGCGACCACGCCGGATCCTCCGAGTACCGGGCGCATCTCGCGCAGGTGATGGCGCGCCGGGCGCTCGAGCAGGCGCTCGGCGACTGACCGAGGCCGAGGACGAGGGGCGAGGCCGAAGCCACGCCCCTCGGGCGGCTCCGCGCGTCGCTTGGGCCTCGCCCGTCCGCTGCCGTGCCTCTACGGCTCCGCGAGAATCGGCGAGTCGAGCGCGATCTGGAGGGCGTCGGCCGGCGAGACGTCGTCGTCCTCGACGATCAGCCGGTGCGGGAGTACGTAATGCGCCATCGTCCGCACGTCCTCGATCGTCACCGTGTCGCGGCCCTCGAGCCGCGCGTTCGCCTTGGTCGCGCTCATCAGGTGGATCGCGGCGCGGGAGCTCGCGCCGAGCATCACGCCCTCGAGCACGCGGGTCTTCCGCACGACGCCGACGACGTAGCGGGCGACCTCCTCGGGCACGATCGTCGCGTCGAGCTCGATGCGGGCCTTGTCGAGGCCGACGATCCCGAGCAGCGGCATGATCTCGCCGAGCATGTCCGGCGTCACACCCGTGTGCGGGAGCC
>DATBIQ010000068.1:0-9065 GCA_036556865.1 Gaiella sp. | reverse complement strand
GAAGACCTGGAACGGCGTCGCGCCGTCGACGTAGGCGGCCTCCTCCAGATCGCCCGGGAGCGCCTCCATGAAGCTCGTCAGCACCCAGATCGTGAACGGCAGGGTGAAGATCAGGTACGTGAAGAGGAGCGCCCAGAGGGTGTCGTAGATCTTCGGGAAGTCCACGATTCCGACGCCGAAGCCGCTGATCATCGTGTAGAGCGCCCCGAGGATCGCGATCGACGGGAACATCGTCATCGAGAGCATCAGGTACATGACGAGCGACCGGCCGCGGAAGCGAAAGCGGCCGAGCGCGAAGGCCGCGAGCGAGCCGATCGCGAGCGAGAGCAGGGTCACGCCGCCTGCGACGAGCGCGGAGTTGAGCAGCGCCTTGCGGAAGAACTCGGCCTGGAACGCCTGCTTGAAGTTGTCGAGCGTCGGATGATCCGGGACGTACTGCAGCGGAGCCGCGAACAGGTCACCCTCGGGCGTGAACGCGCACCGCAGCGCCCAGGCGAACGGGAAGAGGGCATAGACGAAGACGATGATCACCAGCAGGTAGAACGGGACGCGCTTGACCGTCTTCCCGAGCGGACTGCGCCAGAAGACGCGGCTCCGGCTGGCGGGGCGGACGACGGGCCCTGCTGCCTCGCTCGCGGTGCTCATCGCATCACCACCCGCTGGAAGGTCAGGTAGATGACGACGAAGATCGCGATGATGAGGAAGATCGCCATGCTGATCGCGGCGCCGTAGCCGACGTAGCCGTCGCCGACGATCGTGCTCTGCGCGTAGATCGCCATCGACTGCGTGCCGAGCCGGTTTCCGAAGAACACGTAGAAGACGTCGAACACGCGCAGGGCGTCGAGCGTGCGGAAGATGAGCGTCACGAAGATCGCGGGATAGAGGAGCGGCAGCGTGATCTTCCAGAACTGCTGCAGGGCGTTCGCGCCGTCGACCTCGGCGGCCTCGTAGAGATCGTTCGGGATGACCTGCAGCCCCGCGAGGAGAAGGAGGGCGACGAACGGCGTCGTCTTCCAGATGTCCACGGCGCAGACCGCGGCGAGCGCGGTGCTCGGGTCGGCGATCCACGCGTGCGGCTCGGAGAGGATGCCGAGGCGCACACCCGCGTCGCTGATCACGCCGTTCGACTGGAGCATCGACTTCCACATCTGCGCCGCGACCACGGTGGGGATCGCCCACGGCACGAGCATCACCGCACGCATGAGGCCGCGGCCCTTGAAGCTCGAGTTGACGATGAGCGCGATCGCGAGCCCGAGCACGAACTCGAACCCGACGGTGATCACGGTGAACTTCAGCGTCGTCCAGATCGAGTCCCGGAAGATCGTGTCGTTCCAGAGGTCCTGGTAGTTCTCGAGCCCGACCCAGCTCGCCGGATTGAGAGCGAGGAACTCCTCGTCGGTGAAGCTCTGGAAGATGGTCTTCCCGAGCGGGTAGAGAGCGACGAACGCGACGACCAGGAGCGACGGCACGAGCAGCAGCCATGCGAGCCGCGTCTGGCGGCGCTTGAGCTTCGGCGCCTTGCGCCGGCGTCTCGGAGCTGGTGCGGGGGTCGCGACGGTCGACATCGAGGTGAGGGGGGAGGATGGCAGATGCCATCCTCCCCCGGCAACGGGTACCGGCCTCGCTAGCGGAGGATCCGGTTGAGCTTCGACTCGATCCCCGGCAGCACGCTGTTCGCGGACCGACCGTTGAGGATCTGGTTGATGCCCTGGTAGATCGCCTTGGAGCCCTCGTTGTAGTGCGTCTTGAGGTCACGCGCGGGGCGCGTGACGCGCAGGACGGACGCGATCTCGGGCTTCAGGTACGGGTTCGCCTTCACGACTGCCTTGTCCCTCGCGACTGCGGGGATCGTCGGCACGTTCGTGTTCGTGATGGCGTTGAACTTCTGCACCGGCGCGCTCGTCATGTAGCGGACGAACTCGATCGAGGCGTCGACGTGCTTCGAGTACTTGTTCACGGCGAGCTGCCAGCCGCCCACCGTGCCGACGGACTTCCCGCCTGCGTGCGGGAGGACGGTGACGCTGAACTTGCCGACGATCTTCGACGACTTCGGATCCTGACCGATCGAGTAGGCGTACGGCCAGTTGCGCATGAACGCCGCGTCGCCGGAGACGAACGCGGTGTGCGCCTCGCCCTCCTGGTACGTCGTCACGTCGCGGGGCGTGATCTTGCCGATCTGGGCGGCGAACTGGTTCAGGATCCTGGCGCCCTTCGGGTTGTTGATCGTCACCTTGCCGTTGTCGATGAACCCGCCGGCTCCGGCCGACTGGTACCACTCGAGCGCGTCGCAGGTGAGGCCCTCGTACGAGTTGCCCTGGAAGACGAACCCGGTGAACTTGTCGTTCGAGGCCTGCTCGCCCGTCTGGATCTTGTTCGCCATGGCGAAGAGCTGGTTCCAGGTCTTCGGCGGGGCGCTGTAGCCGTACTTCCTCAGCAGGTCGGTGCGGTAGTAGAGGATCCCGAAGTCACCGAACCACGGCATCGCGACGAGCTTCCCGTCGATCGTGTCGTTCTGGATGATCCCCTGCGCGTGTGCCTTCGCCTCCTTGCCGAGCTTCGGCTTGAGGTCGACGAGGTACGGCGCGAACGCGCCCGGCCACACGACGTCGATCATCGCGACGTCGAACGACGACGACTTCGACGAGAACACACGGGCGAGCTGCGAGTAGGAGGCGTCGGACGCCGCCGGGTGCGGAACCACCTTCACCTTGATCCCGGTGTCCTTCGTGAACTGCTTCGCGAGCGCGAGGTCGCGGTTGTGGCTCCCGCCGACGGAGTCGCCGATGAAGGTGATCGACTCACCGCCGTACTGCTTCTTGATGGCGGCGGCGTTGGGCACCTTCGGCGCCGGGTAGGCCTTGGCGCTCTGGGCCTGGGTGCCCGCCGTCCCCGCCGTCCCCGCCGCAGCGACGACGAGCGACGCGACGAGAGCCAACGCGCCCACGATGCCGGCGACGAGACGCACAGATGCGTGCTTCACCTCTTCACGTCCTTTCTTCGAGAAGGGTTGCCTGTTTTTCTCTCATATCCAGAGACGACGGATTCGCGCGTGTGATAGCCGCACGCTGAGGACGACGAGAGGCGATCCACCGCCTCGTCGTGTGCCCCGTCGGAGTCGCAGGGGCGACGTACCGGGTCGTCCGAGCACATGCGGCTCAGGCAACGTAGAGCCTGCTCGAAGCTCGTGTCAAGCATGCCCGGGCCTCTGCCCAGCGCCCCGCCGCCGACGGTGCTACACCTCGAGCGGTGTCGCCTGCGGTCTACAGCGTTCGCCGGCAGCGCGTCGCTCTCTCGGGCATCCGTCTCGTCCTCGCCGTGCTCGGGCTCGTCGGCTCGATCCTCGCCGGTGCCGACGCCGCAGCGGCCGGCGTCGGGGCCGCCCTGGGCGCCGCCGTCTGCGGCCTCGCACTGCTGACCGACCGCCGCTGGCTCCTCCTCCGCACGCCGAGCGCGGCGTCGCTCCCGGCGGACGCGCGCCGGGCGCCGCTCGGGCGCGCGGTGCTGAGCGGGATGGTGCCGAGCACGGCCGGCGTTGCGATCCTCGCCGCGGTGTCGCTCGCGTTCGAGCCGCTCCTCGGCGCGGTGCTCGCCGGCGTGCTCGGGGGCATGGGCCTCGTCAGCCTCGCGAGCTGGGTCGAGGTGGTGCTGTGGGAGCGCCGCGCCGGCGTGACGCTGTTCGCCGACGCCGACGTCCACACGCGCCGCTACGTCGTCCCCGCGCAGCCGCCGGAGCCGGATCCCTCAGCGTCCACCGCCCCACACGCCCCCGGCGGATCGCGCGGCACGTGACACACTGTCACGTGCCCTGTCGTCACCCGCCGCGCTGCAGCCCCGTCTCGTCGCGGGCGGCGACGAACGCCCGGACGGCCAGGTCGAGGTCGTCGTCGGTGTGCGCGGCAGACATCTGCGTCCGGATGCGCGCCGTGCCGAGCGGGACGACCGGATAGGAGAACGCCACCGCGAACACCCCGTTCGCCACCAGTGCCTGCGAGAAGCGCGCAGCGGCGGGGGCGTCGCCGATCATCACTGGGACGATGGGGTGGTCTCCCGGCAGGACGTCGAAGCCGAGCTCCGTCATCCGCGCGCGGAAGCTCCTCGTGTTCGCCCACAGCCGGTCACGGAGCTCGTCGGAGCGCTCGATCAGGTCGAGCGCGCGAAGGCTCGCGCCGACGACGACGGGCGCGACGCTGTTCGAGAAGAGGTACGGACGAGCACGCTGCCGCAGGATGTCGACGATTTCCTGCCGGCCCGCGACGTACCCGCCGCTCGCGCCGCCGACCGCCTTGCCGAGCGTCCCCGTCAAGACGTCCACCCGCTCCACGACGTCGAACTGCGCGTGCGTCCCGCGGCCCTGCGGCCCGACGAACCCGACCGCGTGCGAGTCGTCGACGAGCACGAGCGCGTCGTGCCGCTCGGCGAGATCGCAGATCTCGTCGAGCTTCGCCGCGTAGCCGTCCATCGAGAAGACGCCGTCCGTGGCGATCAGCCGGAAGCGCGCGTCGGACGCCTCGCCGAGCCGTGCCGCGAGCTCGTCCATGTCGCCGTTCGCGTAGCGGAGCCGGCGCGCCTTGCAGAGACGGATGCCGTCGATGATCGAGGCGTGGTTGAGCTGGTCGGAGATGACGGCGTCGCGCTCGTCGAGGAGCGCCTCGAAGACGCCGCCGTTCGCGTCGAAGCACGAGCCGAAGAGGATCGTGTCGTCGGTCCCGAGGAACTCGGAGAGCCGCTCCTCGAGCTCCCGGTGCAGCGACTGGGTGCCGCAGATGAACCGCACGGACGCCATCCCGTAGCCCCACCGGTCGAGCGCCTCGTGCGCCGCGGCGACCATCTCCGGATGGTTCGCGAGGCCGAGGTAGTTGTTCGCGCAGAGGTTCAGGAGCCCGCCCCGCTCGGCGACGTCGACGTGCGCGCCCTGCGGCGTCGTCATCACGAGCTCGTGCTTGAGCAGCCCGTCGCTCTCGAGCTCGTCGAGCCTCGCGCGCAGGTCGTCTTGCACGGCGCCGTACATCGTTATCCGGCCTCCCTCCAGTCGAGGAGCACCTTTCCGGCATCGCCCGAGGAGGCGACCGCGAAGCCCTCCTCGAAGTCTGCGTACCCGAACCGGTGGGTGATCACCGGGTCGATGTCGAGGCCGGAGTCGATCATCACGCTCATCTGGTACCAGGTCTCGTACATCTCGCGCCCGTAGATCCCCTTGAGCGTGAGCATGTTGAAGATCACCGGGTCGAGGTCGAGCTCGACGGGCGCCGTCGGGATCCCGAGGATCGCGATCCGGCCGCCGTGCGCCATCTGCCCGATCCCTGCCCGGAGCGCGTCGGCATTCCCCGACATCTCGAACATCACGTCGAAGCCCTCGGTCATCCCGAGCTCGCGCTGCAGCTCGGCGAGGTCGGCGTCGCGTGGGTCGAGGGCCCGCGTTGCTCCCATCCGCCGCGCGAGCTCGAGGCGGCCGGCGCTGAGGTCGGTGACGACGATGTGTCGTGCACCGGCGTGACGGGCGACGGCGACCGCCATGCAGCCGATCGGCCCCGCGCCGGTCACGAGCACGTCCTCGCCGAGCACCGGGAACGTGAGCGCGGTGTGGACCGCGTTGCCGAGGGGGTCGAAGATCGCCGCGACCTCGTCCGGCACCCGCGGCCAGTGGTGCCAGACGTTCGTCATCGGGAGGGCGACGAGCTCCGCGAACGCGCCCGGCCGCTGCACGCCGAGGCCGATCGAGTGCGCGCAGAGGTGCCGCCGTCCGGCCATGCAGTTCCGGCAGCGGCCGCAGACGACGTGTCCCTCTCCGCTGACCCGGTCGCCCGGCTGGAACCCGGTGACGTTCGACCCGACCTCGACCACCTCGCCGACGAACTCGTGGCCGATCACGAGCGGCACCGGGATCGTCCGCTGCGCCCAGGCGTCCCAACGGTGGATGTGGACGTCGGTGCCGCAGATGCCGGTTCTCGAGACGCGGATCAGGACGTCGTTGATGCCGATCTCCGGCTCGGGCACGTCCTCGAGCCAGAGGCCCGGCTCCGCGCGGCTCTTGACGAGCGCCTTCACGCTCGCTGCATCCTACGCGGGCGGATCGCGCGTCGACCTCGTCATCCGACTGCCACCCTCGAATCCGTACTTGTCACTCCCCGGCTCGGGAGAATCGCCGATGCGACCCTCCGCCACCGCCGTCACGCTCGATGGGAGACGTCGCACGGAGGAGGACCGAGATCGCACCGTCCCGGAACGGACGAACGGCGCTGATCGACCTCAGCGGCGTCTCGCGCCGCTACGAGCTCGGCGACGTCACCGTGACGGCGCTCGAGAGCGTCGACCTGCGGATCGGGGAGGGCGAGTTCGTCGTCGTCCTCGGCCCGTCGGGCAGCGGGAAGACGACGCTGCTCAACCTCGTCGGTGCGCTCGACACCCCGACGAGCGGTCGCATCGTCGTCGCCGGCACCGACATCACGCGCGCCTCGCGGGCCGGGCTCGCAGCCTTCCGCCGGCGGAGCGTCAGCTTCATCTTCCAGACCTTCAACCTCTTCCCCGGGCTGAGCGCCCTCGAGAACGTCTCGTTCGGCGTCGACGTCTCCAGGCGCGAGCGGAATGCGGAGCGCGTCGCCGCGCGGGTGCTGGAGGACGTCGGGCTCGGCGACCGCATGGCCCACTACCCGCACGAGCTCTCGGGCGGCGAGCAGCAGCGCGTCGCAATCGCACGCGCGCTCGCGACGGGGAACCCGATCCTGCTCGCCGACGAGCCGACCGGCGAGCTCGACTTCCGGACGGGTGTGCAGATCCTCGAGCTCCTGCACGACCAGACGCACGTCTCCGGCACGGCTGTCGTCGTCGTGACGCACAACCGCGAGATCGCGCGGGTCGCAGACCGCGTCGTCGAGCTCTCGAGCGGCCATATCGTCTCGGACGCGCCGAACGCCCAAGGCCCCGCCCCGTTCGCGGAGCTCACCTGGTGACAGGATCCGCCGGCGCCCTCTTCTGGGTCCGCTGGTCGCTCCGCGACCTCCGTCGGCGCTGGCCGCTCGTGCTCGCCATCTCGCTCTTGATCGCGGTCGGAACGGGCCTCGCGACGGGCCTCGGCAGCATGGAGCGATGGCGGGTGCGCTCGGCGGACGCGAGCTATGCGCTCCTCCACGGGCACGACCTCCGCGTGAGCCTCGCCGACGGCAGCTACGTGCCGTCGGGGACCCTTGCGCGCGCCGTCCGCGGGACCGAGGCGGCCGCACTCGTCGATCGTGCGCAGGAACGGCTCGTCGTACCGTCGCAGATCGACGCTTCGACGGACGACAGGGTCGTCCTGACGCCCGCGCGCATCATCGGCGTTCCCGTCGGGGGATCCGCGTCTGATGCAGTCGACACGCTCTCGATCGCCTGCGGACGCGGACTGTCGGCCGCCGGGAACGGCATCGTCGTCGAGCAGAAGTTCGCCGAGTACCACGATCTCCGCGTGCCCGGGCGTGTCCGCCTCGGCGGTGGGCGCGAGCTCGAGGTCGTCGGAACGGGCGTCTCGCCCGACACGTTCCTCGTCATTCCGCCCGCCGGGCTCTTCGGAGGCGAAACGAGCCTCGCCGTGGTCTGGGCCCCGCTACCGGTCGCGCAGGCAGTCGGGCGGGTCGGAGACCGGGTGAACGAGCTCGTGCTGACCGTCGTCCCGGGCGCCGACCTTGCGACCGTCGAGCGAAGCGTGCGGACGGCTCTCCGAGGTGTCCTCGGCGACGTCGGGGTGACCGTCACGCGAGGCGTCGACGAGGACGTGCACCGCGTCCTCTACGAGGACGCCGCCAACGACCAGCAGTTCGTGACGGTGTTCGCGGTGCTCGTCCTGCTGGGCGCCGCGCTGGGAGCGTTCAACCTGATCACGCGGATCGTCGAGGCGCAGCGGCGCGAGATCGGGGTGGGCATGGCGCTCGGCGTGCCGTCGGGCAAGCTCGCGATCAGACCCGTCTTGCTCGCGGTCGAGGTGTCGCTGCTCGGCGTCGTGCTGGGAGTCCTCGTCGGCCTTGCGGCAGCGCGCGCGCTGGGCGGAGTCATCGCCGATCTGCTGCCACTCCCCGTCAACGAGACGCCGTTCGAGCCCGCCGTCTTCGTGCGTGGTGCGGCCATCGGCTTCTGCGTGCCGTTCCTCGCGGCGATCTACCCGGTCGCGCGCGGCCTGCGCATGACGCCCGTGGAGGCGATCGAGGTCGGCACCCGCAGCGCGCGCACGAGCCGGATGGTGTCCGTCGCGGGCCGGCTGCCGCTCCCCGGCCGAAGCCTGGCCCGCATGCCATTTCGAAACGTCGTGCGCACGCCCCGCCGCACGCTCCTCACGTCGCTCGCGCTCGCGGCCGTGACCGGCGTCCTCGTGGCCATGCTCGGTGTCTTCGACTCGTTCGACGCCGCGATCGACGCGGGGGAACGCGAGGTGCGCCAGGCGACGCCCGATCGGGTCGACGTCCAGCTCGCGTCGTTCGTCGGCGAGAGCTCGGCGCTCGTCCGCGCCGTCGAGGCCGATGACGCGGTGGGACCGGTCTCGCCCGCGATCCGCGTGACCGCTTCGGTCCGCTCCGGCGACCGCTCGCTCGACATCGCGCTCTCACTCCTCGACGCGGCGAGCCCGATCTGGCGGCCCACGATCCTCCCCGGCGGACGGTTCCCGGTGAACGGCCCGGGCATCGTGCTCGCGCGGAAGGGTGCGCACGATCTCGGTGTCCACGTCGGCGACACCGTGACGCTTCGACACCCACGCCGCGTCGGACCGCGGTCGTTCGCGTACGCGGACTCCGAGGTGAAGGTGGTCGGGCTGCACCCGGACCCGTTCCGGGTGCCCGCCTACATGGACATCGGTACAGCGGGCATGCTCGGGCTCGCAGGAGCGACGAACACGCTGACCGTGGTTCCGGCCCCGGGATACACCACCGACGACGTCGCTCGCGCGCTGTTCCCGCTCCCGGGCATCACGTCCGTTCAGCGCGCGCTGACGACGATCGACACTCTGCGCGACTCGGTCGACCAGTATGTCGAGATCCTCCGCGTCACAGAGATCGCGGCGGTCGCGCTCGTGCTGCTGCTCGCGTTCAACGCCACGGGCATCG
>DATBIQ010000067.1:0-11061 GCA_036556865.1 Gaiella sp. | reverse complement strand
GGCCCTTGTGCGGGTCGATGCTCGCGAACGGGATCAGCACGTCGGCGTTCGCGTGCGCGACCGCGGCGATCTCCTCGTTCGGCACCCGGGGCTGGCCCGTCGTCGACTCGGCGTCGACGGTGAAGACGACGGCCATCATGCTCCGCTCGCGGTAGAAGGCGGCCAGCTCCTCTGCGGTCGGGCGCGCCGACTGGCCCCGAAAGTGCTCGATTGCGGCATCCCGCAGGTCGTCGGGCAGCGAGTCGTGGCCGGCGCGGGACATCTCGGCGTGCGTGTGGACGTCGATCGCGACGACGTCGTCGAGCACCAGGGGCCCCGACACGGCTACGCGGGCACCAGCCGGTGACCCATGCCGAGTGAGATGTCCTCGGAGGTCTTCTTCACCGCGGGGCCGAACCGCTCGATCAGCTCGTCCATCGAGGACATCGTGCGGTGCACCGCGAGGTTGAGCGCGGCCATGACCTCGCCGGAGTGCGCGTGGATCGGCGCGGCGATCGACCGCAGGCCGTACGCGAGCTCCTCGTCGTTGACGGCGATCCCCGAGAGGCGGATCCGCTCCAGCTCGGTGCGAAACTCCTCGGGGTCCGTGATCGTGTTCGGGCCGCGCGAGACGAAATCGACGCGCGCGATGATCTCCTCGCGGCGTTCCTCGGGGACGAAGGCGAGGATCGCCTTGCCCATCGCCGTGCAGTAGGCCGGCAGGCGCGCGCCGACGTGGAGGTTGAGGTCGATCTCCCGCTGGCCCGGCTGGGCGGTGCGGCACCGCTCGATGTAGACGACGTCGGTCCCGTCGAGTATCGCGAGGTTGACCGTGTGGCCGGTCTCGTCGGAGAGGAGGCGGAGATGGGGCGCCGAGATCTCGCGCACGTCCATCGAGTTGATCGCCGAGAAGCCGAGGTCGAGGACCCTCGGGCCGAGCCGGTAGCGCTTCGAGTCGGGGTCCTGCTGGAGGTAGCCGAGGCGCGCGAGCGTGGAGATGTAGCGGTGCGCGGTGCTGCGGCTGAGCTCGAGCTCGCGCGACAGCTCGCTCACGCCGATCAGCGGCCGGTCGGAGTCGAACGCGGAGAGGATCGCGAGACCGCGCTCGAGCGATTGCGAGGTGCCTGTGCCGGTCTCGGACATCGCCGGCCGATGGTAGCGCGTTGTCTCACCAACCGGAACAGCGTCTTGACAAACGGGCAGACGGTTGAGAGGGTCCCCGCGTCGCGCGGGCGGCCGCTGCGGACCCTGTCCCGCGGGGTCCTAGCAGCGATAGGCTGGCACGACAGGGTCGGCGGACGGGAGAGCCGGTGATGGGCGAGCAGATCGAGCTGGTTGCGCTCTACTGGACGGTCTCCGGGCCCGTCGAGGTCCACGTCGGCCGGGAATGGAGCCTCTTCGACTGGGCCGACCGCTGTGCGGCGGCGCGCGAGGTCGGCTTCACCGGGCTCGGCATCTGGCACGCAGACCTCGAGCACGTGCTCGAGACGCGCACGCTGCACGAGATGAAAGGGATTTTCGACGACAACGGGCTGCGGCATCTGGAGCTCGAGTGCCTGCTCGACTGGTTCCTCGACCCGGACGACGAGCTTCGCCGCGCGTCCGACCAGACACGCGCGCTGCTGTTCGAGGCCGCGGGCGTCCTCGAGGCGCACCATGTCAAGGTCGCGAACATCTTCGGGAGACCGGCGTCGCTCTCGCAGCTCACCGAGCGGTTCGGCGAGCTCTGCGCGGACGCGGCGCAGCACACCGACGCGAAGATCGTCTACGAGCCGATGCCACCGGACGTCAACGTCCACTCGATCGACGCGGCGCTCGAGGTCGTCGTCGGTGCCGGTGCGGCGAACGGGGGCATCGCGATCGACACCTGGCACATGTCGAAGCTCGGGATCCCGCCGGACGAGCTCCGGCGAATTCCGATCGAGCACCTCTCCTGGATCGAGCTCTCCGACGGGCAGGTCGAGAACATGGACGACCCCGTGGACGAGGTGATCAACCACCGCCGGCTGCCCGGCGAGGGCGAGTTCGACATCCGCGGCTATGTCGACGCCTGCCGGGATCACGGCTATCCGGGGCCCTGGGGCGTGGAGGTGCTCTCCGAGGAGCTGCGCAACAACCCCATCGACGTCATCTTCCGGCGGGCCTACGAGACGACGATCGGCCAGTTCGAGCACGAGAGGAGCTCCGCATGAGTTCACCGCAGGGCGTCGAGAAACCGGAGCGCGAGCACCTCGTCTGGATGTTCCGGCAGATGTCGCGGATCCGGGAGTTCGAGGAGCGTGTCAAGCGGACGTTCGAGGAGCATCCGGGCGTGATCCGCGGGCACACGCACCTCGCGGACGGTGCGGAGGCGTCGATCGTCGGCTCGATCGCGACGCTCGGCCCCGACGACCAGTTCTTCACGACGTACCGCTGCCACGGCTACCCGATCGCCCGCGGGACCGATCCGAAGGCCATCATGGCCGAGATCTACGGACGCAGGGACGGCCTGTGCAACGGCCTCGGAGGCTCGATGCACCTGACCGACGTCTCGAACGGCTTCCTCGGGACGTCCGGGATCGTCGGTGCGGGCATCCCGCACGCGACCGGCGCCGCCTGGGCGGCGCAGATCCGCGGGCAGGGCCAGGTCGTCCTCTGCTTCTTCGGCGACGGCGCCTCGAAGCAGGGCGCCTTCTTCGAGTCGCTCAACATTGCCTCGCTGTGGAAGCTCCCGATCGTCTACGTGATGGAGAACAACGGCTACAACGTCCACACGCGCACCGAGCAGGAGGACGCGAACCGCGCCGCGGGCGAGGACCTCTCCGTCAAGGCGAAGGCGTTCAGCATGCCGGGCGTCACGATCGACGGCCGCGACCCGCTCGAGGTCTACGAGACCGTGCGTGCCGCGGTCGCACGCGCGAGGGCCGGGGAGGGGCCGACGCTCGTCGAGTCGCAGATGTACCGGCTATCGGCGCACGGGAACATCATCGCCCCGCCCGGCGTGCCCCTCCATTTCCCCGAGCACGAGGCGGTCGAGAAGTTCGGCGCCCCCGAGGAGTACGAGGCGGCCAAGCAGGGCGACCCGGTGCCGGCCTTCCGCGGGCGCCTCGTCGCCGACGGCGTACTCAGCGGCGAGGAGGCCGACGCGATCGTGCAGGAGGTGCGCGACGAGATGCAGGCCGCGGTCGACTTCGGCCTCGAGAGCCCGTTCCCCGAGGTCGAGACGGCCCTCGAGTACACCTACGCGTGAGGAGGCGCTGACGATGGCACACGAGCTTCCCTACATCGCCGCGATCCTCGAGGCGATCCAGCTCGAGATGGAGCGCGACGAGACCGTCCTCTACTTCGGGCAGAACATGGCGACGACCGAGAACGAGCCGTTCGTGGACGCGTTCGGCAGGGATCGCGTCCGCGTGACCCCGATCTCGGAGACCGCGGAGATCGGCATCGCGATCGGCGCCGCGCTCGCGGGGTACCGGCCCGTCGTCGAGCTCTACATGGCCGAGTTCATGCTCGTCGCGATGGACCAGGTGCTCAACGAGGCGCCGCGCTTCCGCGGCATGAGCGGCGGCCAGGTGACGGTGCCGATCGTGCTCAAGGCCGGCTACGGCTTCACGGCGGGGTGGGCCGGCCAGCACACCGGCACGCTCAACGCGCTGTTCATGGGCGTGCCCGGGCTCAAGGTCGCCGTCCCGTCCACGGCGGCGGACGCGAAGGGCCTGATGGCGACGGCGATCCGCGATGACAACCCGGTCGTCTACCTGCACCACTACCTGCTCACCCTGGACCACGGCGAGGTGCCCGACGGCGAGCACCTCGTGCCGTTCGGCGAGGCCGCGATCCGACGCGAGGGCTCGGACGTGACCATCGTCGGCACCGGGTGGACGGTCGACCGTGCGCTCGGCGCCGCGGAGCGGCTCGCCGGCGAGGGGATCCAGGCCGAGGTGATCGACCCACGGACGATCGCGCCGCTCGACATGCAGACGATCCTCGAGTCCGTCGACAAGACCGGTCATCTCGTCCTCGTCGACCAGGCGACGCGGCACGCATCCGTGTCGACCGTCATCGCGGGCGAGGTGGCCGAGCACGGCTTCGGGTCGCTCCGGGCGCCGATCGCGCAGGTGACGGGCCTCGACGCGACGATCCCGTACTCGGAGCCGCTCGAGGCGTACGTCCTGCCCGACGAGGACAAGGTCGTCGCCGCGGTGCAGCGCGTGCTGGGCACCGCGCCCGTGACCGCATGAGGCGGTAGTGGAGGAGCTCGGGGGCGAGCAGGCCGCGCGCCTGCTCGCCGTCATGTGGCGGATCCGCCTCTTCGAGGAGCGCGTCGGCCAGCTCACGCGGGCGGGCGAGATCGACGGGCTGATCCATCTCTCGACCGGCCAGGAGGGCGTGGCGGCTGCGGTGTGCACGCAGCTCCGCGACGACGATCACGTCTACTCGGGGCACCGCGCGCACGGGCACGCGATCGCGAAGGGCGCCGGGCTCGGTCCGGTGATGGCGGAGCTGATGGGTCGGGACACGGGTCTCTGCCGCGGGCTCGGCGGGTCGATGCATCTCGTCGACGCCGAGCACGGCTTCATGGGAGCGACGGGCGTCGTCGGCGGGAACGTCCCGATCGCGCTCGGCAGCGCGCTCGCCGCCCGCCTGCGCGGGCAGGACGTCGTCGCGGTCGTCTTCTTCGGCGACGGCGCCGTGCAGGCCGGCCACTTCGCCGAGACCGTCAACCTCGCGACGTTGTGGCGGCTCCCACTGATCCTCGTCTGCGAGAACAACGGCTTCGCCGAGTTCACGCCACGCTCGGCGCACACGGTCGTCGAGCGGGTGTCCGACGTCGTCGCGCCCTACGGCCTCGGGCGGCTGACCGTCGACGGGAACGACGTCGTCGCCACATGGGACGCGTTCGGCGGCTTTCTCGCTTCGGCCCGGGCCGGCGGCGGGCCGTTCCTGCTCGAGTGCCTGACGCACCGGGTGCGCGGCCACTACGAGGGCGACCCGGGACGCTACCGGGAGGCGCTCGCCGAGGAGGAGTGGCGGGAGAAGGACCCGATACTCCGGCTCGAGCGGCACGGTCTCGCAGAGGGCTGGTTCGCCGAAGACGAGCTGCGCGGCATCGCGGCGGCCGCTGCGGAGGAGGTCGAGGACGCGGTGCGCTTCGCGCGCGAGAGCCCGTTCCCACCGGAGGAGCTCGTCGAGTCGATGGTCTACGCGGATGCCTGAGACGACGACGATCGCCGCGATCAACCGGACGCTCGCCGAGGCGATGCGCGCCGACGAGCGCGTGCTCGTCCTCGGCGAGGACGTGGCCGAGGGCGGCCCGTACACGGCGACCGCCGGGCTCGCCGAGGAGTTCGGCGCCGAGCGGGTCGTGAACACGCCGATCAGCGAGGCGGCGATCACCGGCGTCGCGATCGGCGCCGCGCAGGCGGGGCTGCGCCCGGTGCTCGAGATCATGTTCGTCGACTTCCTCACGCTCGCGCTCGACCAGCTCGTCAACGCGGCCGCGAAGGCGCACTTCATGTCCGGCGGCCAGCTCACCGTCCCGCTCGTCCTGCGCACACAGGGCGGCGCGGGCCAGCGAGGCGCCGCGCAGCACTCACAGAGCCTCGAGAGCTGGCTCGCGCACGTCCCCGGCCTGAAGGTTGTGATGCCGAGCCGCGCCGCCGACGCCGCCGGGCTGCTCGCCAGCGCGATCGCCGACCCGAACCCGGTGGTGTTCGTCGAGTGCAAGACGCTCTACTTCCGCAAGGAGGACGTCCCGGAGCCGCTCGGGCCGGTCCCGCTCGGACGGGCAGCGGTGGTGCGCGAGGGCGGCGACGTCACCGTCGTCGCGCTCTCACGGCTCGTCCCGGAGGCGCTCGCAGCGGCGGAGCGGCTCGCGGCCGAGGACGGGATCGAGGTGGACGTGATCGACCCGCGCACGCTCGTCCCGCTCGACGTCGGAACGATCGTCGCCTCGGTGGAGCGGACCGGCCGCCTCGTCGTCGCCCACGAGGCCGTCGCGCACGGCGGCTTCGGTGCGGAGATCGCCGTGCGGGCGCAGGAGGCGGCGTTCGACTATCTCGACGCGCCGATCGCCCGCGTCGGCGCGCCGTTCGCCCCCGTCCCGTTCAGCGGCCCGCTCGAGGACGCGTACCTCCCCGGCGCGGACGAGATCGTCGCCGCGGTGAGAGGCTTGAGATGATCGTCACCTTGCGACGCGAAGGAGCGCTCCCATGGCCGATTACGTGATCGTCGGCGCGGGGTCGGCGGGCTGCGTGCTCGCCGCCCGGCTCAGCGAGGATTCGAACGTGTCCGTGCTGCTGCTCGAGGCGGGCGGCCCCGACACGGCCCCCGAGCTGCACGTCCCGGCGATGTTCCCGATCGTCTTCAAGTCGAGCCTCGACTGGGACCTGCTCGGCGAGCCCGAGCCCGGTCTCGGCGGGCGCCGCCTGTATCTGCCGCGCGGCCGCGTGATCGGCGGGTCGGGCTCGATCAACGCGATGATCTACCTCCGCGGGCACCGCGCCGACTTCGACGGATGGGCCGAGGGAGGGTGCACCGGCTGGTCGTACGACGAGGTGCTGCCCTACTTCAAGCGGTCGGAGGACAACGAGCGCGGAGAGAACGAGTTCCACGGCGTCGGCGGGCCGCTGGCCGTCTCCGACTGTCGCTCGGGGAGCACGTTCACCGACCGCATGCTCGAGGCCGCCGTGCAGGCGGGCTACGAGCACATCGACGATCTCAACGTCGACCGCCCCGAGGGCGTCTCTCGCTTCCAGCTGACGCAGCGCAACGGCCTGCGCTGCTCGACCGCGGACGCGTTCCTCCATCCGGCCGAGGGGCGCCCGAACCTGGAGGTGAGGTCGGGCGTCTTCGTCGAGCGGCTCGTCTTCGAGGGCGACCGCGCCGTCGGCGTCGAGCTCGTCCGGGACGGCGTCCGCGAGACGGTGCGGGCAGAGCGCGAGGTGATCGTCTCCGGAGGCGCCTACCACTCGCCGGTGCTCCTCATGCTGTCCGGGATCGGCCTCCGCGAGGAGCTCGAGCCGTTCGGGATCCCGGTGCGGCAGGAGCTGCCGGTCGGCCGCAACCTGCAGGACCACTGCATGGTGAACGTCAACTACCTCACCGACGAGCCTGGGCTCTTCGGGATCTTCACACCCGAGAACTTCGCGCTCCTCGAGCGCGAGGGCCGCGGGCCGCTCACCTCGAACTATCCGGAGGCGGGAGGCTTCTTCCGCACGCGGCCCGACCTGCCCGCGCACGACGTGGAGTTCCACTTCGCGGCGGCGCCGTTCTTCGACGAGGGGCTGACGCCGCCGCCGGACAACGGCTACGCCTTCGGCCCGGTGATCGTGAAGCCGACGTCACGGGGGAAGGTGACGCTGCGGACGCCGATGGCCGACTCGAAGCCGTGCGTGCTCTGCAACTTCCTCACGACGGACGAGGACCGCGCGAGCATGCTCGCGGGCGTCCGGATCGCGCTCGAGATCGCGGCGCAGCCGGCTCTCAAGGCGATCGAGCGCGAGGTCCTGAGCGCGCCCGCCTCCGGCTCCGAGGAGGACGTCTTCGACTGGGTCGCCCGGGCGAGCCAGACGGTCTACCACCCGACGTCGACGTGCGCCATGGGCGAGGTCGTCGACCCCGAGCTCCGGGTGCACGGCGTGGAGGGCCTCCGCGTCGTCGACGCCTCGGTGATGCCGACGATCACGCGCGCGAACACGCACGCGGCGACGATCATGATCGCGGAGAAGGCCGCCGACCTGATCCTCGGGAAGGCGCCGCCGCCGGCCGCGACGGTCGCGGCCTCGTAGGCGGACGTGCGGCGCGCCGGGTGTCCGACCTCGAGTCGGACACCAGCCCGCCTCAGCCCCGGCCGGCGCGCTCCTGCGCGTACGCGACGAACGGCTCGATCGCGGCCGGGTCGGCGAGCGCGTCACGGCTCGCGACCTCGGCCACCGGGGCGCCGCCGATGATCCGCTTCACGGGGAGCTCGAGCTTCTTCCCGGTCATCGTGCGGGGGATCGCCGGGACGGCGACGATCTCGTCCGGCCGGTGCCGCGGGGAGAGGCTCGTGCGGAGGGCGTCCGCGATCCGGCTGCGAAGCGCGTCGTCGAGCTCGATCCCGTCGCGCAACACGACGAAGAGGAGCAGGTCGTCCGTCGCCTCGAGGTGGACGACGAGGCTGTCGAGCACCTCGTCCAGCTCCTCGACGACGCCGTAGAGCTCGCTCGTCCCGAGCCGCACGCCGCCCCGGTTGAGCGTCGCGTCCGAGCGGCCCGTGATCACGCAGCTTCCGCGCTCGGTGAACAGGATCCAGTCGCCGTGACGCCAGACACCGGGGTAGTGCTCGAAGTAGGCGGCGCGGTAGCGCGAGCCGTCGGGGTCGTTCCAGAAGCCCACGGGCATCGAGGGCATCGGCCGGCGGATGACGAGCTCTCCGAGCTCGTCCACCACGGGGTTGCCGTCGAGGTCGAAGGCGGCGGCGTCGACGCCGAGGCACGGGGCCGTGATCTCGCCGGCGTAGACCGGAAGGATCGGGTAGCCCGACAGCAGCCCGGAGCACACGTCCGTCCCGCCGCTGCCGACGTTGAGGAAGAGGTCGGGCCCGAGCTGGTCGTAGAGCCACACATAGCCCTCGGGCGGGAGCGGTGACCCCGCCTCGGCCACCGTCCGGATCGCCGAGAGGTCGAAGCGGCGGCCCGGCTCGAGCCCCTCCTTCCGGCACGACATCGTGAACGCGGGGGAGAGGCCCATGAACGTCGCCCGTGTCTCCTCGGCCAGCCGCCACTGGTACGAGAGGTCGGGGTAGCCCGGGTTGCCGTCGATCATCACGATCGACGCGCGGAGGACGAGGTTCGAGACGAGCGCGTTCCACATCATCCACGCGGTCGTCGTGAACCAGAGCAGCCGGTCGCCGCGCTTGATGTCGAAGCAGAGGCCGAGGTTCTTGCAGTGCTCGAGGAGGATGCCGCCGTGGCCGTGGACGATCGCCTTCGGCAGGCCCGTCGTGCCGGATGAGAACAGGACGTACAGGGGATGGGCGAAGGGGACGGGGTCGAACTCGAGGGGACCGGGCTCGGCGAGGAGCTCGTCCCACGAGACGGTGTCCGGGAGTGCGTCCTCCGGGCCTCCCGCGTACGGCACGTGGACGACGTGCCGCAGCGACGGGAGCCCGGCGCGCACGGCGGCCACTTGCTCGCGACGGTCGACGTGCCGGTCGCCGTAGCGGTAGCCGGCGATCGCGAGCAACACCGTGGGCTCGAGCTGCCCGAGGCGGTCGAGCACGCTGCGAGGCCCGAACTCCGAGGCGCAGGTCGCCCAGATTGCGCCGAGGCTCGCCGTCGCGAGGAAGGCGACGAGCGTCTCGGGGATGTTCGGGAGGTACGCCACGACCCGGTCGCCCGGCCCGACGCCGAGCCGCTGGAGGCCCGCCCGGGCGCGCGCGACCCGATCCCGGAGCTCGCCGAAGGTGAGGTCGAACGGGCCGCGCGTCTGCGAGCGGGCGAGGACCGCGATCTCGTCCACGTCCTCGTCGCGCCCGACGGCGTGCGCGGCGTAGTTCAGCTCGGCACCCGGGAACCACACCGCGCCGGGCATCGCGTCGGATGCGAGCACTCGCTCGTACGGCGCCTCGGCCCGGATCTCGAAGAAGTCCCAGAGCGACGACCAGAAGCCCTCAAGGTCGTCGACCGACCAGCGGTGGAGGGCGTGGTAGTCCGAGAAGGCGAGGCCCCGCTCGCTCTCCAGCCAGTCGAGGTACCGGCCGACCTCCGAACGCCGCCGCGCGTCGGGCGGCGGCGTCCAGAGAACGTCCCCCTGGGACGGCTGCACGCGTGTCGTCACGGGCCCCTAGACCGCTGCCTGCGTCCGCCAGCCCTCGGCGTACGACGTGCGCGCCACCTCGCTGTACGGGCACGGGCTGACGATCGCGCGAATCTCCGTCTGCACGTGCCGCTCGACGACCGGCCGGTTCGTGCCGCCGCCCTCCTCGCCCCAGACGATGGTGACCTCGTTGCCGAGCTCGACGTCGTCGTCGACGATCGCCAACGAGAGCATCGAGCGCTCGTTGTAGCTGTAGCCCGAGAACGTCGACACTCCGACGGCATGGTCGCCGGCCATGACGCGGTCGTTCGGCCACGTCGCGTAGTTCGAGAGCGGCACGTCGATGTACTTGGCGGGATCGCCCTTCTCGAAGAGCGTCCGCATTGCGCTGGCCACGTCCTCGCCGTTCCACGCAAGGGTGACCTTCCGTCGCGCGGGAGTCTCCATCCCCTCGAGCGCCTCGCGCCCCACGAAGTCGTGGTCGAAGTTGACGAAGCCACCGTAGCCGAGCTCGTGCGGGGTGAGGTAGTAGTCCTCGATGTCGTCCGAGACGAGGCTGCCGCCGAGCGAGCCGGTGCCCTCGTACCAGTCGGCGGGGAGCCACTCGCGGTACGCCCTCATCGCATCGCCGGTGAAGACGGCCGGGACGGGACACGGGATCCAGCCCGACTCGAGCGTGTTCGTCGCGTACGCGCGTGACCCGACCTGGCGCAGGCCGAAGTCGCCGCCGGCCTCCACGATCGCCGCCTTGACGTCGTCGCGTTCCGCCCACGGCCCGAACAGCTCGAGGCCCGGCGCGCCCGACATGCCGTGGTGCAGCGCCCGCACCTCGTGACCGGCGATCTGCAGCCGGCCCATGTTGAAGAACTTGATCTCGGGCAGCGCGTCGCCCGTCGCCTTCTCGAGCACCTGGAGCGCCGTCGGCCCCTGCACCTGGTAGCGGTAGAGCTTGCGGCCGCCGCTCGGGTTGACGGCCGTGCGCTCGTCGCGGTCGACGGTCACGTCGTAGTCGCCTGTCTCCGCGTGGTACTGCACCCAGTTGTGCGCGGACGGCCGGCCGACCAGCGAGACGCGGTTCTCGTCGAGGAAGAACAGGATCGCGTCGCCGATCACATAGCCGTCCTCGTTGCAGGCGACGAACTGCTTCGCCTTGTCGACGGCGGCGTTGCCGAAGGTGTTGACGCCGAGGCCCGAGAGCAGCCGGATCACGTCGGGCCCCTCGATGTAGAGGTCCGTCATGTGGTGCGACTGGTCGAACAGGGCGCACGTCTCGCGCCAGGCGACCTGCTCCTCGCGCCA
>DATBIQ010000066.1:0-1990 GCA_036556865.1 Gaiella sp. | reverse complement strand
CGCAGCTGCGCGATCTTGTCGCTGCGGAGCCGCTCGCGGTCGCCGCGCTCCACGGCGCCGAGCACGCCGCGCACGAGCGAGGCGAGCTCGACCGGGTTGAACGGCTTCGTGATGTAGTCGAGCCCGCCCACGTCGATCCCGCGGGCGCGGTCGCGGACGTCGGCCCGGGCGGTGAGGAAGACGATCGGGATGTCGGCGGTGCGGGGGTCGTCGAGCAGCAACTGGGCCACCCGCCAGCCGTCGAGGCCCGGCATCATCACGTCAAGCAGGATCACGTCGGGGCGCTGCACGCGCGCGAGGTCGATACCGCCCGGCCCGTCGCCCGCCTCGCTCACGTTCATCCCCTCGGCCTCGAGGTTGACGCGGCACAGGAGCCGGATCGGCGCCTCGTCGTCGATGACGAGCACGCGGGTCACGACCGCACCGCGGCTTCCTCGACCGGCGCGTCCACAGGCTCGTCGCCGGCGAGCGGGAGCTCGAACGTGAAGCGCGAGCCCCGCCCCTCTTCCGACTCGACCCAGACGCGCCCGCCCATGGCCGTGACGAGGCCGCGGACGAGGAAGAGCCCGAGCCCCGTGCCCTCGTGCGCCGCGCCCTCGCGGTCGGCACGGAAGAACTTCGTGAAGATCCGCTCCCGGTCGGCCCGCGGGATTCCGATCCCCTCGTCGGCGACGGAGATCTCGGCGCTGTCGGCGAGCCGGCGCGCGTCGACCTCGATCCGGCCGCCCGCCGGCGAGTACTTGACGGCGTTGTCGAGGAGGTTCTCGAGCACGCGCGCGAGCTTCTCGCGGTCGGCCGCGACCGTGAGCGCGCCGGGCTCCACGTCGATCTCGATGTGGGACGAGGCTTCGCTTCCGGGCGCGACCGCCGCGGCGGCCTCGCGCGCGACCTCGCCGACGTCCGTCGGCGCCAGGGTGACCTCGAGCGTCCCCGCCTCGAGGCGCGCCACGTTCAGGAGATCGTCGACGATGCGAATGAGCCGCTCCGACTCGGTGGCGATGTAGCGGAGGAAGGAGTCCTGCTCCGCCTCGGAGAACTCGACGTCGCCGCGCAGGAGGGTCTCGGCGAACCCGTAGATCGAGGTGAGCGGCGTTCGCAGCTCGTGGGAGACGGCCGCGACGAAGTCGGACTTCAGGTTCTCGACGGCCCGCTCACGCGACACGTCCCGAAACGCAAAGACGCGTCCGGCGACCGTGCCGGCCTGGTCGAGCATCAGGGCCTCGGAGAGCGCGAGCCAGACCTCGCCGCTCGCACCGCGGATCGCGACCTGCCGCTCGCCGGCCGGGCGCAGGTCGTCGCCGGCCAGGTCGCGCTGCAGGACCTCGGGCACGAGGCGGCCGAGCGCCTCCGCCGCGGGCACGCCCGTGATCTGCTCGGCCATCGCGTTCCAGAGGACGATCCGGCCGTCGCGGCCGACGGCGACGATCCCGTCGGCGATGTTGGCGAGGATGGCGCCACTGCGCTCCTTCTCCTCGGCGACGCGCTGGTAGAGGTCGGCGTTGGCCAGGGCCGTCGAGGCTGCGGCGGCAAGCGCCGAGAGGGACTGGACCTCGTCGTCGCGCCAACCGCGCGGCTCCCGCGAATAGACCGCGAGCACGCCCGAGAGCCCGCCCCCGTGGGCGCTCATCGGGACGGCGACGCACCCGGCCGCCCGCCCTTCGAGGATGAAGTCGCCCCTAGCGAGTCGCGGGTCCTCGCGAACGTCGGTGACGGCGAGCGGGGCGCGCGACTGGGCGACGACGCCCGAGACGCCCGCCGACGAGCTCGTCCTCCTCCCGGCCAGGCCCCCGGTCTCGGGCCCGTGCGCGGCGCGCACGACGAGCGTCTCGCCATCGAGGAGGCGGATGACGGCCGCGTCGGCGCCGAGCAGCGCGGGGGCCTCGCGCGCCACCTCGTCCAGCACGACCGCCGAGTCGAGGCTCGTCGCGAGCGCGGCGCCGACGCGGGCGAGGCCCTGGGAGAGCGTCCTGGCGCGGCGTTCCCGCTCGAA
>DATBIQ010000065.1:0-15005 GCA_036556865.1 Gaiella sp. | reverse complement strand
CTCGGGGGGATCGCGCTCGCGACGGAGCGTCTCGTCGTCGGCACCGGAGTGACGTGCCCGACCATGCGCATCCACCCGGCGATCGTCGCGCAGGCCGCGGCGACGTCGGCCTCCATGCTGCCGGGCCGCTTCTTCCTCGGCATCGGCACCGGCGAGAACCTGAACGAGCACGTCCTCGGCCTGCGCTGGCCGTCGACCGCGGTGCGGCGCGAGATGCTGGAGGAGGCCGTCGAGGTGATGCGCGACCTCTGGCGCGGGGAGCTGACGAGCCACCGCGGCCGCCACTACACCGTCGAGAACGCGCGCATCTACACGCTTCCCGAGGAGCCCATCGAGGTGATGGTCGCGGCGGGCGGGACCCAGGCGGGCGAGCTCGCGGGGCGGATCGGCGACGGGCTGATCGCTACCTCGCCCGACACGGAGGTCGTCGAGGCCTTCGACGAGGCGGGCGGCGAGGGCAAGCCGCGGTACGCGCAGGTGACCGTCTGCTGGGCCGAGCGCGAGGAGGACGCCCGCCGGACGGCGCTCGAGTGGTGGCCGAACGCGGCCCTGCACGGGCCGCTCAGCCAGGAGCTCGCGCTGCCGTCGTACTTCGAAGCGGCGTCGGTGATGGTCGACGAGGAGGCGATCGCGAAGGCGATCGTCTGCGGCCCGGATCCGGAGGCGCACGCGAAGGCGATCGACACGTACGTCGACGCCGGGTTCACGCACGTCTACGTCCACCAGGTCGGCCCCGACCAGGAGGGGTTCCTCCGCTTCTACGAGTCGGAGATCCTCCCGCGCTACGAGCGCGTGCACGCGGCGGCGCGCTGAGCCCATGACGCGCGTCCTCACGTGGCACGTCCACGGCAACTACCTGCTCTACCTCGCCCAGTCCGACGTCGAGCTCGTCGTCCCCGTCGTGAAGGGACGGCGGCATCCGTACGGCGGGCGCGCCGGGACGTTCCCCTGGCCCGACAATCTCGTGGAGATCCCGCTCGACGACGTCCGCGACGAGCCGCTGGACGTCGTGCTCCACCAGTCGCTCGGCACGTGGCGCTACGACCGCCACATCGTCCTCTCGCCCGCCCAGCGCCGGCTGCCGCAGCTGTACCTCGAGCACGACCCGCCGCGTGCGAGCCCCTTCGAGATGCGTCACCCGCTCGCAGGGGAGGACGCGCTCCTCGTCCACGTCACCCACTTCAACGAGCTCATGTGGGACAACGGCGAGACGCCGACCCGCGTGATCGAGCACGGGGTGGACGTCCCGCCCGACGTGCGGTACACCGGCGAGCTCGAACGCGGACTCGTGATCGTCAACGACCTCGCGACGCGCGGCCGCCGCCTCGGGCTCGACGTCTTCGAGCGCGTCCGCGAGCTCGTTCCGCTCGACCTCGTCGGGATGCGCTCGGAGGCGCTCGGCGGCCTCGGCGAGATCTCGCCGCCCGAGCTCCCGGCCTTCGCCGCGCGCTACCGGTTCCTCTTCAACCCGATCCGGTGGACGAGCCTCGGGCTCGCGGTGTGCGAGGCGATGCACGTCGGGCTGCCCGTGATCGGCCTCGCGACGACCGAGATGCCGCGTGCGGTCGTCAACGGCATCTCGGGATACGTCGACACAGACCTCGACACGCTGGTCGGCCGCATGCGCCGGCTGCTCGAGCAGCCCGAGGAGGCCCGGCGGCTGAGCGAGGGCGCACGACGGCTCGGCCGCGAACGGCACGGGATCGACCGCTTCGCGCGTGCCTGGACGGAGCTCTTCGAGGAGACGGCCGCGGGCTACGTGCGCTCGAGGACGGCCCCGAGCCCCCGGAGCGACCAGCGCCGCGCGAGCGCCTCGAAGTCGGCGCGGTAGACGATCTCGACCATGATCCCGTAGAGCCGCCGCGTGGCCTCCGCCTTCCGCCGCTTGACGCGTGTCAACGGGCGTCGGGCGACCGTGCACTCGACGTAGAAGTCGAGGTCCGGGAGGTAGAAGTCCGGCGTGAACGCCTTCTTCACCTGCCCGCGACGGTTGCGCTCGAGCACGAACGTGTGCGGCTCGTAGCGCCAGCGGATCCCGTACGCGTCGAAGACGTGCGCGAGCTCGCGCTCGACGGGGTGGGCGAAGAGCGGCGGGTTCACTGCGGGGCCGTTGCTCACGTCGCGGCCGCCCTGCGGGACGCGGGTGCTCCGTTCGCCGCCGACGGGCGGTGGACGAGCGAGACGACGTCGCCGTCGCGGTCGACCAGGACGTCCTCGAGGATCGCGCCGCCGTTGCGCGGCGAACCGAGCGCGCCGGTGAGCGGCAGGCCGTTGTCGAGATAGAAGGCGAGCTCGCTCGTCGAGAGCAGCGCGAAGACGGAGAGCGTCACGACGTGGCCGTCCTCCACCATGCCGGCGACCCACGGCAGGAAGTGCTGGTGGGCGCCGCGGCCCTCGACGACGAACCCGAGCACGTGGCCGAGGCTCCTGTTCAGGAGGACGTCGGCGATGCGTCCGACGACGACGTCTCCGATCCGCACCCGCATCCCGACGATGTCGCGGGTGGAGCAGGGCCACCCTCGGTCGGCGGATGGGGCGAAGGCCATGAGCGGTGGGTCCCCGGTTCACCGCCCGGGCAAACCGGAGAAGTGTTTATCGCCATCGGCGCGGTGGAACCGCTGCTCCGTGAAGGTGCTCGGGGTCAATGCGGTGTTCCACGACCCGGCCGCGGCGATCGTGGTCGACGGAGCGATCGTCGGCGCGGCCGAGGAGGAGCGGTTCTCGAGACGCAAGCACGGGAAGCCGTGCGTCCCGTTCTCGACCTGGGAGCTCCCCGAGCTCGCGGCGCGCTGGTGCCTGGAGCACGCCGGCGTCCGGGCGGCCGACCTCGACGCCGTCGCGTACTCGTACGACCCGGCGCTCGCGTCGCCGGTCGACGGCGACGTGACGCACGAGGGCTGGGAGCCGCTGCGCACGCTGTACGCGTCGCGCGCGCCCCAGTTCCTCGCGACGGCGCTTCCCGGCCTGCGGCCGGAGGTCGTGCGCTTCGTGCCGCACCACATCGCGCACGCGGCCTCGGCTGCGCACGCCGGGCCCTTCGAGTCGTGCGCGGTGATGGTGCTCGACGGCAGAGGCGAGCACGCCTCGTACCTCGCCGCGCGCTTCGACGGGGAGCGGCTCGACGTCGTCGACGTCCAGCCGCTTCCCCACTCGCTCGGTCTCTTCTACGAGGAGGTGACCGAGCACCTCGGCTTCCGCCGCTCCTCGGACGAGTACAAGGTGATGGCGCTCGCCGCCTACGGCTCGCCGCGCTTTCTGCCGGAGCTCCGGGCCGCCGTGCGCCACGTCGGCCCGCACCGCTTCGCCTGCGACCGGATCGACTGGGGCGAGTTCACCGCTCCGGCGCGCGGCGGAGCGCTCGCGAGCGAGCATGCCGATCTCGCCTCGAGCGTTCAGCACCGCCTGCAGGAGATGCTCCTCGAGCTGGCCGAGGACCTCTACGCCGAGACGGCCGAGACACGGCTCGCATTCGCGGGCGGCGTGGCGCTCAACTGCGTCGCGAACACGTGGCTCCACGAGCACGGGCCGTTCGACGAGATCTGGGTGCAGCCCGCGGCGGGCGACGCGGGAACGGCGCTCGGAGCGGCGCTCCAGGTCGCGGCCGAGCTCGAAGGCCGTCCCGAGACGATGCAGACCGCCGCCCTCGGTCGCTCGTGGAGCGACCGCGAGATCCGCGAGGCGCTCCAGACCGCGAACGTGCCGTTCGAGGACGTCGACGATCCCGCCCGGCCAGTCGCCGAGGCCCTCGCGCGCAACGAGGTCGTCGCATGGTTCCACGGACGCAGCGAGTTCGGCCCGCGCGCGCTCGGGCACCGCAGCCTGCTCGCCCACCCGGGGCGGGAGGAGAACGTCGCGCGGCTCAACGACGTCAAGGGCCGCGAGCAGTTCCGTCCCGTCGCACCGGTCGTCCTCGCCTCCCGTGCGGGCGAGATCTTCGAGGGCGGCCCGCTGCCGAGCCCGTTCATGCTCTTCACCCACACGGTCCGCGACGAGTGGCGCAGCCGCATCCCCGCCGTCGTCCACGTCGACGGGACCGCCCGCGCGCAGACCGTCGACCCGCGCTCCGAGCCGCTCCTCGCGCGCCTTCTCGAGCGCTTCGACGAGCTCACCGGCCTCCCGGTGCTCGTCAACACGAGCCTCAACACCGACGGCCGCCCGATGGTCGACGACCCCCGCGACGCGCTCGAGTGCTTCGGATCGGCGCCCATCGACCTCCTCTCGATCGGCGGCTCGATCGTCCGGAGACACGGGTGAGGGTCGACATCGTCATCCCCGCCACGCGACCCGACCGGCTCGCGTCGCTGCTCGCGTCGCTCGACCCGCCCGGCGAGGTGATCGTCGTCGACGGCACGGGGCGTTCTCCCGCGGCTGCCCGCAACGCCGGCTGGCGGCGCTCGGCCGCGGAGTGGGTCGCATTCCTCGACGACGACGTGGAGCCGGCCGCTGGCTGGTCGGACGCGCTCCGCGCCGACCTCGAGGAGGCCGCGTCGGCCGGGGCGGTGGGCACGCAGGGTCGCGTCACCGTGCCACTGCCGCGCGGCCGCCGGCCGACCGACTGGGAGCGCTCCGTGCAGGCGCTCGAGACCGCGCGCTGGGCGACCGCCGACATGGCGTACCGGCGCAGCGTGCTCGAGGAGCTCGGCGGGTTCGACGAGGCGTTCCCGCGCCCCTATCGCGAGGATTCGGACCTGGCGCTGCGCGTCCTTCGCGCAGGCTACGAGCTCCGCCGCGGCTCCCGGCGCGTGGTGCACCCGGTCGGCCCGGCCCCCGTGTGGGTCAGCGTCGCACGGCAGGCCGGCAACGCCGACGACGCGCGCATGCTGGCCAAGCACGGGCGGGGCTGGCGGCGCCCGATCGAGGCGCCCCGTGGCCGTCTCGCGCGTCACGCCGCGATCACCGCGTCCGGGCTCGCGGCGGTCGTCGCGCTCGCGGCGCGGCGGCGACGCGCGGCCGCGGCGCTCGGGGGCCTCTGGCTCGCGGGCACGCTCGAGCTCGCCGCGGCGCGCATCGCCCCGGGGCCACGCACGCGGCGCGAGGTCGCGACGATGTCGCTCACGAGCCTCGCCCTGCCGCCGGCCGCGGTCGCGTGGCGCGTCGCCGGCTGGCTCGCGTCGGCGGGGGTCGCGCGCCGGCGCCGGCGGCTCGAAGGCGTGCTCTTCGACCGGGACGGCACGCTCGTGGACGACGTCCCGTACAACGGCGACCCGTCCCGGGTCCTACCGCGACCGGACGCGCGCGCGGCACTCCGCCGCTGCCGGGCGGCCGGCGTCCCGGTCGCCGTGGTCACGAATCAGAGCGGTGTCGGGCGAGGCTTCCTGACGATCGACCAGGTGGGCGCGGTCAATGCCGAGATCGAGCGGCGCCTCGGCCCCTTCGACGCCTGGCTCGTGTGCCCGCACGCGCCGGACGAGGGCTGCAGCTGCCGGAAGCCCGCGCCGGGCCTCGTGCGCGACGCCTGCCGCGCCCTCGGAGTCCGCCCCGGACGCTGTGTCGTGATCGGGGACATCGGCTCCGACGTCGAGGCGGCGCGCCGCGCGGGCGCCCGAGCCGTGCTCGTGCCCACGCCGCGCACCCGCCCGGAAGAGGTCGCGGCGGCGCCGCTCGTGGCCGCCGACCTGCGTTCGGCCGTCGCACTCGCTCTGGGGCCGGGCCGATGAAGCCGCACGTCCTCGTCGTCCGTCTGGACAACGACGGTGACGTGCTGCTCACGGGGCCCGCCGTGCGCGCCATCGCCGCGGGCGCGCGGTTCGTCAGCTTCCTCTGCGGGCCCCGCGGTCGCGCTGCAGCGGGCCTGCTGCCGTCCGTGGACACGATCCTCCAGTACCGCGCGCCCTGGATCGACCCCGACCCCGAGCCGGTCGACCCCGCGTCGGTCTCGCGGCTCGTCGACCAGCTCCGGCGGTGCCACGTCGACGAGGCGGTGATCTTCACCTCGTTCCACCAGAGCCCGCTGCCGACCGCCCTCCTCCTGCGCCTGGCGGGCGTCGGGCGGATTGCGGCGATCAGCGACGACTACCCCGGCGCGCTCCTCGACGTGCGGCATCGCGTGCCCGACGACGTCCACGAAGTCGAGCGCGCGCTCTCCCTTGCCGAGGCGGCCGGCTACGCGCTTCCCGAGGGTGACTCGCCGAGCCTCGCCGTGCGCCCGCTGCCGCCGTGCGTGCGCGTCGCGCCGTACGTGGTCGTGCACCCCGGCGCGTCGGTGTCCGCTCGGGCCGCCGATCCGGACCTGCAGCGGGAGGTCGTCGCCGGCATCGCGCGCAGCGGCCGTCGGGTCCTCGTGACCGGCAGCAGGCGCGAACGCCGGCTCACCGCGCACGTCGCCGGGGAGGCCGGAAGCGATCTCGGCGGGAGGACGAGCCTCGCCGATCTCGCGGTCGTCCTCTCGGGGGCCGGCGCGCTCGTGTCGGGCAACACGGGCCCGGCCCACCTCGCGGCGGCGGTGGGCACGCCGGTCGTCTCGCTCTACGCGCCGACGGTGCCCCTGTCGCGGTGGCGGCCCTGGGGCGTGCCGCACGTCGTCCTCGGCGACCAGTCGATCGCATGCGCGGGCTGTCGCGCGCGGGAGTGTCCCGTGCCGGGCCATCCGTGCCTCTCGGGCGTGACCGCCGAGGAGGTCGTCGCGGCGGTCGAGCAGCTGGCCCCGGCCGGCGGACCGGCGCCCGGCGCCCGGCGCGCGACGGCGCTGAGCGGAGACGCGCGATGAGGATCGCGATGGTCTCCGAGCACGCAAGCCCGCTCGCGGCGGTCGGCGGCGTCGATGCCGGCGGGCAGAACGTCCACGTCGCGGCGCTCGGGACGGAGCTCGCGTCCCGCGGTCACGAGGTCGAGGTGTTCACCCGCCGCGACGACCCCTCGCTGCCCGAACGGGTCGAGATGCGCCCCAACCTGAGCGTCCGCCACGTCGACGCCGGACCCCCCGAGGCGATCCCGAAGGACGAGCTGCTGCCGTACATGCCCGAGCTCGGCCGCCAGCTGCTCCGTGCCTGGAGCGAGACGCGACCGGCGGTCGTCCACGCGCACTTCTGGATGTCCGGCCTCGCTGCGCTCGACGCGTGTGAGCCGCTGGACCTGCCGCTGGTGACGACGTTCCACGCGCTCGGCGTCGTCAAGCGGCGACACCAGGGACGCAAGGACACGAGCCCCGCCGGACGCGTCGACGAAGAGCGCCGTCTCGCACGGTCGGCGGCGCTCGTCGTCGCGACGTGCACCGACGAGGTGTTCGAGCTGGCACGAATGGGCGTCAGCGTGTCACGCGTCCGCGTTGTGCCCTGCGGCGTCGACCTCGGCGCCTTCGCGCCGTCGGGGCCGATGGAGCCGCGGCGACCCGGGCTCCACCGGGTCGTGATCGTGACGCGGCTCGTCGAGCGCAAGGGGGTCGGAAACGTCATCGAGGCGCTCGCAGACGTTCCGGACACGGAGCTCGTCGTCGCCGGCGGCGCCGAGCGGCAGGCGCTCGAGGACGATCCCGAGGCTCGCCGGCTCCGTCGTCTCGCGCAGAAGCACGCGGTCGGCGACCGTGTGCACCTGCTCGGGGCGATCGACCGCCGCAGCGTGCCGCCGCTCCTCCGCTCGGCCGATGTCGTCGCCTGCGTCCCGTGGTACGAGCCGTTCGGCATCGTGCCGCTCGAGGCGGCAGCCTGCGGCGTGCCCGTGGTCGCGTCGGCTGTCGGAGGGTTGATCGACACCGTCGTCGACGGGGTGACGGGCGTCCACGTCCCGCCGCGCAGCCCCGAGCGGATCGCGGAGGCGCTGCGGGACCTGCTCGGCGACCCGCGACGACGCGAGCAGCTCGGCGCAGCCGCAGCACGGCGCGCGAAGCGGTACTCGTGGCGCAGCGTCGCCGACGCGACGCTCCGCGCCTACTCCACCGTGCTCCAGCCGGCCGCGCGGGTCTCCGAGGCGGTGCTGTGAGATGACCCGGCTCCTCGTCGTCGGCGACTCGATGCTCGACCGCGATCTGCTCGGCGCCGCCGAACGGCTCTCTCCAGAGGCCCCCGTGCCGGTGCTCGAGGAGCGGCTGCGCCGCGCGGCGCCCGGCGGCGCGGCGCTCGCCGCGTCCCTGCTCGCACGCGACGGCTACGACGTGGTGCTCCTCACCGCCTTCGGGCACGACGAGGCAGGGATCACGCTCGCCGACCTCGTCGCGGACGCCGGCGTCCTCACGGTCAACGCGGGGCTCGAGGGCGAGACGCACGAGAAGCTGCGCCTGACGACCGGCCGTCAGCTGCTCTGCCGCGTCGACCGGGGGGCGGGGTCTCCGCGCCCCGTGGGGGAGAAGGCCCTCGACCTGGTCGAGGGCGCCGATGCGGTGCTCGTCTCCGACTACGGCCGCGGCCTCCTGTCGGACGGCGCCGTCCAGTGGGCGCTCGACCGGGCGCGCACGCTCGTCTGGGACCCGCATCCGCGCGGCGCAACGCCCAGGCGCGGGGCGGCTCTCGTCACGCCGAACGAGCACGAGGCGCGGCGCGTCGGCGGCGAGGGCGACGCGGCGACGCTCGCGGGACGGCTCCGAGACCTCTGGCGCGCCGAGGGAGTCTGCGTGACGTGCGGCGACCGGGGCGCCGTCCTCGTCGACGGCATGCGCCCGCCGCTCACGGTCGCCGTCGACGCGGTGCATGGCGATCCCTGCGGCGCGGGGGACCGGTTCGCCGCGACGGTGACTGCGCTCGTCGCGACGGGCGTCTCGCTGCCGGATGCCGTCGGCGCGGCTGCCGCCGAGGCGCGATCGTTCGTCGCCCATTCCGGCTGGCACGGCTCGAACCGCCTGACCGGCGACGACGGGGTCGTCGAGCGTACGCGGGCGCGGGGCGGCACGGTGGTGGCGACCGGCGGCTGCTTCGACCTGCTCCATGCGGGTCACGTGGCAATGCTCCAGGCGGCCCGGCGGCTCGGCGACTGCCTCGTCGTCTGCCTCAACTCCGACGTCTCGGTGCGGCGGCTGAAGGGGCCCGACCGGCCGCTCGTCGGCGAGGACGACAGGGCGGCGGTGCTCCGCGCGCTCGGCTGCGTCGACGACGTGATCGTGTTCGACGAGGAGACGCCCGTCGCCGCGCTCGAGCGCCTCGCCCCGGACGTGTTCGTCAAGGGCGCGGACTACGACGCCGCGACGCTCCCCGAGGCCGAGGTGATGAGCCGGCTCGGCGGCCGCGTCGTCACGGTGCCGTACGTCGCGGGGCGCTCGACCACGAAGCTCATCGAGCGGGCCGGTGTCGGCGCACGCTGACGCACGCGTGGTCGCCGTGACCGGCGGCGCATCGGGTCTCGGGGCGGCGGTCGCCGAGCGCCTGCGCGCGCGGGGGGACGAGCCCGTGATCCTCGACCTGCGCCCCCCGGCGAACGGCGCGGCGCACGTCGGCGTCGACCTCGCCGACGCCCGGGCCGCGGAGGAGGCGGTGCGGCGCGTCGCCAGCGAGCGGGGAAGGCTGGACGGGGTCGTGTGCGCCGCCGGGATCGACGCGTGCGGGCCGCTCGACCGCATCGAGCCGGCCGACTGGGAGCGCGTGATCGCGGTCAACCTCCTGGGAACCGCGGCCGTCGTCAGGGCCGCGCTGCCCTTCCTCGAGCGCGCGAGGGGACGCGTCGTGACCGTCGCCTCCACGCTCGGGCTCCGCGCGGTGGGCGACGCGACGGCCTACTGCGCGAGCAAGTTCGGCGTCGTCGGCTTCACGCGCGCGCTCGCAGCCGAGACGGCCGGGCGGATCGGCGTCACGCTGCTCGTCCCCGGCGGCATGCGGACGGGCTTCTTCGACGGCCGCGAGGAGCGCTACCGGCCGCCGGACGACGCCGAGCTGAACGACCCCGCCGACGTCGCCGACGCCGTCGTCTTCGCGCTCACCCGGCCGGAAGGTTGTGAGGTGCGCGAGCTCCTGATCGCCCCCGCGCACGAAGGCTCGTGGCCCTGAGAGCACGCGTCGTCCTCGCCCTCCGCGCGCTCGGGCTCGGCGACCTCCTCACCGCCGTGCCCGCCCTCCGGGGTCTTCGGGAGGCGTGTCCGCGCGCGCTGCTCCTGCTCGCGTGCCCGCAGCCCCTGCACGGGCTCGTCCGCGCGTGGCGCCTCGCCGACGAGATGCTCGCGGTGCGGCCGCTCGGGCCGCTGCCGGCGCACGGCGTCGACCTTGCCGTGAACCTCCACGGCCGAGGGCCCGAGTCGACGGCGACGCTGCTCGCCGCTCGGCCCCGCCGGCTCGTCTCCTTCGCCCATCCCGCTCTGCCGGCGACGGCGGGGTCACCTGAGTGGCGCGCCGACGAGCACGAGGTCGCGCGCTGGTGCCGCCTGCTCTCGGAGAGCGGGATTCCCGCCGATCCCACGCGGCTCGACGTCCCCGTGCCGGACGGACGCGAGACCCTCGAGGGGCGCGTCGTCGTCCACCCCGGCGCGGCAGCGCAGGCGCGCCGCTGGCCGCCCGAGCGGTGGGCGGCCGTGGCACGATCGCAGCGTGTGGAGGGACGCGACGTCGTGCTGACGGGATCACGCGACGAGCGCGACCTCTGCCTCGGCATCGCGGAGGACGCCGGGCTCCCGCCCGCAGCCGTGCTCGCGGGTCGCACGTCGCTCGTCGAGCTCGCGGCGACCGTCGGGCGAGCGCCGGTCGTCGTCTCCGGCGACACCGGCGTGGCCCATCTTGCGACCGCACTCGGGACCCCTTCGGTCGTCCTCTTCGGCCCGACCTCGCCGCGGCACTGGGGCCCCCCGCCGGAACGGTCCCGGCACCGCGTGCTCTGGGCCGGCCGCACCGGCGACCCGCACGCCTCGTCGACCGACCCCGGGCTCCTCGAGATCGGCGTCGAGGACGTGCGCACGGCAGTGACCGACCTCCTGCGCGACTGACGTGGCGCGTCGCGGGGGGTGGCGGCGGATCGGGCGGCGGAAGCCCTTCCGCTACGTCGACCGGCGCGGCGAGCGCATCACCGACGAACGCGCCCTCGAGCGGATCGAGCGGCTCGTCATCCCGCCCGCCTGGCGCGACGTCTGGATCTCGCCGAACGCCGGCGCTCGCCTCCAGGCAACCGGCGTCGACGCCGCTGGGAGGACGCAGTACCTCTATCACCCGGACTTCCGCGCCGCGCAGGAGCAGGCGAAGTTCGACCGCCTCGCCCGCTTCGGGGAGCTCCTACCCGGCCTTCGTGAGCAGGTCGCCTCGGATCTCGGGGCCGGCCCGTACGGGCGCGACTGGGCCTGCGCAGTCGCCGTCACCCTCGTCAACCGCGGCTGGTTCCGGGTCGGCTCCGACCGCTCGGCGCGCACGAGCCGCACGTACGGGATCACGACCCTGACGAAGCGGCACGTCGAGGTTCGGGGCCGGCGGGTCGCCTTCCGCTTCCGCGCCAAGCACCGCGTCCTCGTCCGCACGACACTCGTCGACGAGGAGCTCGCGGACGCCGTGAGCGCCCTCCTGCGCCTCGACGGCGGCGGCCGCCTGCTCCGCTTCGAGCGCGACGGCGAGGTGGGCAACGTCACGCCCGCGCTCCTCAACGGCTACATCGCCGAGCACCTCGGAGAGGGCTTCACGGCGAAGGACTTCCGCACCTGGGGCGGCACGCTCGCCGCCGCCGTCGCGCTCGCCGAGCAGGGCCCGCCCGACGACTCCACGGACGAGCGGCGGGTGCTCGCCCGCGTCATGCGGCAGGTGGGGGAGGAGCTCGGCAACACCGCCGCCGTGGCGCGGGCCTCGTACGTCAGCCCCGCCGTCGTCGAGCAGTGGCGCGAGGGCCGCACGCTCGAGCACTTCCGACCGCGCGCTCTCCGCGTCGTCTCGGGCCGCGACCAGCTCGTCCGCGAGGAGGAAGCGGCGCTCGTCAGCCTGCTCAGGTCGTGGCGGATCCGCCGCGCGCGCGCGGCGTGACGTGCACCGAGGGGTCGGCAAGCGCCGACCCCTCGGTGCGCCGGGCCCCAGAAGGGCCCTGGTCTCCCCACGTGTCGAGTGGTACCCGGACGCTCGCGCGCGTCAAACACGGCCGAGCGGCCGCCGGTCAGATCCAATCGCGTGCGCGTGCGGCCGCCAGGGTGACGATTGCGATCAGCGCGATGACGGCGAGCACGACCCAGAACAGCGACGGGTGCGTGAACAGCCCGACCTTGAAGTTCATCCCCATCACGCCTGCGAGCAGCGACCCGGGGAGCAGGATCACCGAGGCGAGCGTCAGGACCTTCATCACGTCGTTCGTCCGCTGGCCGGTGCGGGCGATGACGACGTCGAAGGAGCTGACGATGCTCGCCCGGGTGTCGCGCGCCGTCTGCAGCGTCGTCTCGTAGCTCGAGAGCAGCTCCTGGAAGCGCTGTGCCGACGCCTCGTCGCCGAGTGCCTCGAGCTCGGGGTGCGTGAGGGCGAGGAGCGCCGCCCGGTGGGTGGTGAGCGCCCGGCGAAGCTTGCCGGCGCGCCGGCGGAGGACGATGAGGGACTCGATGTGGGCCTCCGGCGCGCCCTTGCCGCGCATCGCGTCCTCGTCGAGTACCTCGAGCTCCTCCTCGAGGTGGTCGAACGCGGTGTCGTAGGCCTTCAGGACCCAGGCGACGAGTGTCGCCAGGAACGACGGGCCGTCGAGCTCGCCGACGCGGCCCGACCCCTCGGCGATCTCGGTGAACTCGTCGAGCACGGCGATCGGCCGCGCGTGTGACGTGACGACCCACCGCCGCCCGATGAGACAGTCGACCTCGACGACGCTGTCGACCGTCTCGGCCTCGGGCGCCTCGAGGGTCACGGCGACGAAATGGCCGCCGTCGTGGAACCGGGTCGTGCGCCGCCCGTTGCCCGTGAGCAGGGTGACTGCGTCCTCGTCGAGGTCGAGCGCCTCGGCGATCCGCCGCGCGTCGTCGTCCGAGGGCACCCCCGCGTCGATCCAGAGCAGCGAGGAGCCGCCGATGCGGCGCGGGATGTCGTCGAGCCCGTCGAGCGGCTTCGTCCGCTCCCCGTCGAACAACGTCAGTCGCAGCTCGCCACCCTCCTCGGAGCGGGCGCGGTCGCGGGGAGCCACGGCCATTGCTGCGGTATACCCGTTTTGGGCCATGTCCACGCGTGTGTCTGTTTCGCGGCACGCGCAAGCGGGAAGTGGAGGGCCATGGGTGTCAGCGTCGGGCTCGCCGCTCTCCTCTTCCTCGTCGGTCTTGCGACGCTGTTCCTCGCGCCGTGGGTCGGCGGCGGCCTGCTCCTCGCCGCGATCGTCGTGGCCGTGCTCGGGATGACGGCGTTCGCCGCCAAGCCCGACCACGTTCCCCCGAGGGAGGAGCGAGACGTCGAGGCGCCGCACATGCCCGGGCCCGGGAATCCCGAGAGCGGCGTCGACTGAGTCGGCGTGGTCGGGCGTCCCGAGGCGGGCGACGCCCCGGGCATCGAGCTCGACGCGCATCGTCTGACTCGACGCCATGAGAGGCCGTCGAGCCCTGGCTCGAGGAGGCCCTCGAGCTGCTCGACGACCTTCGTCGCCGCTCGGCCGGAATTTGTTTGGCCGCGTCATGCCCGGGTAGCCCACCCATCCGGGCGCGAACCGCGGAACCCCGGGACCACGAGAAGGAGGACGAGATGGGACAGGCGACGACGAGGAGATCCTCGAGCGGCCCCGAGGGCCAGGGAGTGAAAGAGACCGTCGCGGAGACCGCGAGCGATGTCATGGAAACGGCGAAGGGGGAGATGGTCGACGTCAAGGAGCAGGCGGGCGAACGGGCCAGGTCGATGGTCGACTCCCGGTCGACGGAGATGGGATCGCAGATGACCTCGGCCGCCCGTGCGGTGCGCTCCGCCAGCAGCGAGCTGAGGCAGCAAGGGTCGACGACGGCTGCGACGCTCGTCGACGCCGTTGCGGACAGCGCCCAGCGGCTGGGCTCGTACATGGAGTCGACGGACGCGGACTCGCTGCTCCGGGACGCCGAGTCGTTCGCTCGCCGCAGGCCGTGGCTGACGGCCGGTGCCGCAGCGACGATCGGGCTCCTGGCCTCGCGGCTGTTGAAGGCCTCGAGTGCCCGGCGCTCGGAGAGCACGAACTGGGCCACGACGGTGCCGCGGTCGGTGCGCGGCGACGGCTCGGCCCGGGTCACGGCTGGAGGTGAGGCGGGTGTCGCGGCATGACGTCGACCTCAACGATGTGAGCACGGCTCGCCGCGACGACGAGTCGACGGCGGAGCTCGTGCGTGCACTGAAGGACGAGACCGTGACGCTGGTCCGCGACGAGCTCGAGGTCTTCCGCACGGAGGCGGCGCGGATCGGTCAGGGCGTGGCGACCCTCGCGGGGCAGGAAATGCGCCTCGCGCGGGCAGAGATGTCGGAGAAGAGCCGGCACCTGATCCCGGGGCTCGGGATGATGGCCGCCGCCGGTGCCGCCGCGCTCACGGCGGTGGGAACCCTGACGGCGTTCGTGGTGCTCGCGCTCTCCGAGGTGATGGACGCCTGGCTGGCGGCCCTCATCGTCGGCGTGGTGTGGGCGCTCGTCGCCGCGGGGTTGTACGTCGCCGGCCGGGACCGCGTGAGCGAGGCCGGGCCGCTGGTTCCGGAGCAAACGATGGAGAGCGTCAAGGAGGACGTCGAATGGGCGAAAAGCCAGATCGGATAAGGAGCGAGATCGCGGAGACCCGCGAGCAGCTGAGCGGGCAGCCTGCGAGCGAGCGCTTTCAGGACGAGCTCGACGAGTCGAAGGCCGAGATGAGCGAGACGATGGAGGCGCTCGGACGCAAGGCCGACGTCAAGGGCCGGATCAAGGGCTCGGTCGCGGACGCCAAGGACGCGGTCACCGACCGTGCCCGCTCGGTCGTCTCCACCGTCACGGACGCCGCCCCCGACACGCAGGATGTCAAGGACGGTGCACGCAAGGTGGGTCTCTCGAAGGAGAACCCGCTGGGGCTGGCGATCGGCGGCGCGGCAGTCGGGTTCCTCGCCGGCCTCCTGCTGCCGACGACGCGCGTGGAGGACGAGAAGCTCGGGCCCGTGAGCGACGAGCTCAAGGACCGGGCGTCCGAGGCCGGGTCGGAAGCGCTCGAACGCGGCAAGCACATCGCCGAGGAGACCCTCGAGTCG